>NZ_JBFUJJ010000006.1:0-226534 GCF_056401435.1 Arthrobacter sp. P4_F10 | reverse complement strand
ACCCCCCACCATGCGATGAGGAGTCATATCCGGTATTAGACCCAGTTTCCCAGGCTTATCCCAGAGTTAAGGGCAGGTTACTCACGTGTTACTCACCCGTTCGCCACTAATCACCGGTGCAAGCACCGGGTCATCGTTCGACTTGCATGTGTTAAGCACGCCGCCAGCGTTCATCCTGAGCCAGGATCAAACTCTCCGTTGAAGTAAAACAGACACAACCAGGAAACCCGGGAAAACGGGACAACCAGGCTGCACAAAATTTGAAACCAGCCAAAAACACCAGACCACACCACGGGGTGGCGGGCCCGGCACATTCAACCAATCCATTACAATAAATTGGTATCAACAAACTTGGCACACTATTGAGTTCTCAAACAACAGACACACCCGGCACCACCACAACCACATTTCGGTCGAGGATCGCTCCGGAGCAACTTTTCAAGCTTACCCGGCCGCTTCACCCTAGTCAAATCGGCGATCCAAACTCAGTCTTGCCATAGGCTTCTGGGTCTTGGTGGCCGTTCAACTCCGGGGAGCAGCGCGGAAATAAACTCTACCACCACTTGGCTCTGCTGACAAAGCGACCTGAAAGACGGTGCAGAAAAGCCCGGAATCACGGGGATTCCGGGCCTCTCACAGAAGCTCCTCAGCGCCACCCGCCCGGAAGATTGTCCCGGGCGGTGCGCCTAACCCAAGTGCGCCTAAACCAGCGGCTTGAAGTACGCCGCCCCGAGCGGAGGCAGGGTCACGACGAGCGCGGCCGGCTGTCCGTCGAGGCCGTCCTTCGTAGCAGTCAGGGTTCCGGTGTTCTCCACCCCGGAACCGCCATAGCTGGCGGCGTCGGTGTTGAGCACTTCCTGCCATTCGCCGGCCGCCGGGACGCCCAGGATGTAGTCCGTGTGCGGGCCGCCGGAGAAGTTCACGGCGCAGACCAGCGGGTTGCCGTCCGCATCGCGGCGGATGAACGTCAGCACGTTCCGGTCCGAGTCTCCCCCGTTGATCCACTGGAAGCCCTCGGGCTGGTTGTCCTGCTGGTACAGGGCCGGCGTGGAACGGTACAGCTCGTTGAGGTCCTTGGTCAGCAGCTGCATGCCGTTGTGTGCCGGGATGTCGGCGAGATACCAGTCCAGGCCGTACTGCTCCGACCACTCCGCTTCCTGGCCGAATTCGGTGCCCATGAAGATCAGCTGCTTGCCCGGGTGGGCCCACTGATAGCCCAGGAACGCGCGCAGGTTGGCCAACTGCTGCCACCGGTCCCCTGGCATTTTGCGCAGCATGGAGCCCTTGCCGTGCACCACTTCGTCATGGCTGATCGGCAGGAGGAAGTTTTCCGAGAAGGCATAGACCATCGAGAAGGTGATGGTGCCGTGGTGCCACCTGCGGTTGTACGGGTCCTCGGCCATGTACTGGAGCGAGTCATGCATCCAGCCCATGTTCCATTTGAGGCCGAAGCCCAGGCCGCCGCCGCTCGTGGGTGCGGTGACACCGGGGAATGCGGTGGATTCCTCGGCGATCATGACGGCACCGGGGTGGGTCTTGTAGACCGTGGCGTTGACCTCCTGGAGGAAGGAGATCGCCTCAAGGTTTTCGCGGCCGCCGAAGCGGTTGGGCTGCCATTGCCCCTCTTCGCGCGAGTAGTCGAGGTACAGCATGGAGGCGACGGCATCCACGCGCAGCCCGTCGATGTGGAACTCTTCGAGCCAGTACAGCGCGTTGGCCACCAGGAAGTTGCGCACCTCCGTGCGGCCGAAATCGAAGATCAGTGTTCCCCAGTCCGGGTGTTCGCCGAGGTTCGGATCGGCGTGCTCGTACAGGGGTTCGCCGTCGAACCGGGCCAGGGCCCACTCGTCCTTGGGGAAGTGTGCCGGAACCCAGTCAAGGAGGACGCCGATGCCGGCCTGGTGGAGTTCATCGACGAGGTGCCGGAATTCGTCCGGGTGCCCAAAGCGCGAGGTCGGCGCGAAGTAGGAGGTGACCTGGTACCCCCAGGAGCCGCCGAAGGGGTGCTCGGCCACAGGCATGAATTCCACGTGGGTGAAGCCGAGCCATTTGACGTACTCCACGAGTTCCTTGGCAAGTTCGCGGTAGCCCAGCCCCATTCGCCACGAGCCAAGGTGGACCTCGTAGACGCTCATGGGCGAGTTGTGCGGATCGCGCTCGGTGCGGGCCTGCATCCACTCGGCATCCTTGAAGACGTAGGAGGGCTCCACCACGCGGGAAGCCGTCAGGGGCGGGATCTCGGTCCCGAAGGCCAGCGGGTCCGCTTTCTCCACCCAGTATCCGTGCCGGGTCCTGATTTCAAACTTGTAGCACGCCCCTGCTACAACGCCTGGGATGAAGAGCTCCCAGACGCCGCTGGAACCCAGCGAGCGCATGGAGTGTTCCCGGCCGTCCCAGCCGTTGAAGTCACCCTTGACGCGCACTGCCTGGGCGTTCGGGGCCCAGACGGCGAAGGACACGCCGTCGACGTCGCCCAGCGAGGACTTGTAGTGCTGGACATGCGCGCCCAGAACATCCCACAGGCGCTCGTGCCGGCCCTCACCGATCAGGTGCAGGTCCACTTCGCCGATGGTCGGCAGGTAGCGATAGGGATCGTCCATGACCTGCGGTTCGTGGTCCTTGTACGTCACCTCGAGGCGGTAGTCCGGCACGTGGCCGCGCTCGATCGGTTCCATCACTGCCACCCACACGCCGTCCGCTTCGTGCGTCATGGGCACCGTGTCTGCCGAGGTCACGACGGAGACGGCTTCCGCAAGGTGCTTCACGGTCCGGATCGTGACGTGGCCGTGGTCATCAAGGTGGGCACCAAGGACCGAGTGGGGCGCATGGTGTTCGCCGGTCGCGACCCTCGCCAAGGTCTCAACGTCCACGGGCAGTGGTGCGCCGGGCCGATCGATACGTGCTGATCCTGTCATTTTTATACCTTCCGATGCGGTTTCGGCGGCGACGCCGGAACCTGTACTGCCGAGGAGACGACGCGATGCATTCACCGGAATGGGGAGCCAGTCCGGCCTGTTCCTTAGTTCGTAGATGACTTCATAGAGGGCTTTGTCGAGCCACAGCGCCACAAAGAGCGGCGAGTCGCGGTCGATGCTGCCTGGGATTACTTCGGCGTAGCCGGCCAGGAAGGCCTCAGCGCAGTCGTCCACCCAGGTCCCCGGCACCACGGCACCGGGATTTTCGCGGACCGCGGCACCGGCGGCGTAGTCGAAGGACCGCAGCATGCCCACGACGTCGCGAAGTGGGACGTCGGGGAAGCTGCGTTCGGAGATGGGGCGCAGAGGTTCGCCCTCGAAGTCGAGGATGGCCCAGCGCGGCGCCCCGGGCTCGCCCGGGACGGTACTGCCCTGGACCTGCAGGATCTGCCCGAGGTGGAGGTCGCCGTGGATACGCTGGAGCGGCCCGGCGCTGGCGCCTTCGAGCCGGCCGAGGAGACCGTCCAGCGCTTCTTCGTACGGCCCGACGGCGTTGGACGCCTGGGCCCAGGACTGGCGGACGCGCTGGGCTACTCCCGGAGCGATGTCCTGCCCCGGCGCAGATTCGGCGGCTGTGCCCAGTGCCTCGGCGAGCCTCCGGTGCACGGTGGCCGTCGCCGCGCCCAGAGCGTGGGCTTCGGCAGCGAACCCGATCCCCCGGCTGGCCGCATCCACGGCGAGCCGCCAGGCATCGAGTCCGCCGGCGAGGAATTCGTGCGCCACAGCGAGCTCGCCGCGGGCAGGACGGGCGGCTTCGGACGACTCCGCCCCGAGTGCAGCGGCCGGAGTCTCCCACTCGCCGGTTACCCAGCCCAGGGTTGCCGGGACCTCCTCGGTGCGCCCTGCCGTCAGCGCCGCACCGATTTCAACCTCGGGGTTCTGGCCTTCGGACAGCACGCGGAAGAACTTCACGATGGCGACTGTGCCGCCGTCGTCGTCGTCGACTATTACCGAACTGTTCGACTGCTCGCCGGCGAGCACCTTGACCTTGCCCGTTGCGAACGGCAGGCGGTAGCCGGAGTCCACCAGGTGGCCGGTGGCGTTCCCCGACGGCGTACTCCCGCCATGGCGCATGAGCTCCAGCCAGGCGGCGACGAAGGAGGCGTCATGGACGCCGTCATAGACCCACCGGTGGGCGGCATCCGTGCGCGTGCCAGGAAGTTCGCCGATCAGCGCGCGCTCTGCACCCGGCAGGGGCTCTGGCCGGAAACTGAGCGGCACTTGGACGATGTCGGTCCGGCTGCCACCGGGTGTGGGGTAGGACACCGCAACCAGCAACACCTCAAATTCTGCCCCGCCGGGGGTACCCTCGCCCGTGGCGGTCTCAAGGCGCAGGCCGCCCGCCGGCTCGAAGGTGAACTCGGCAGTCTTGACGGGGAACCATCGCTGGCGCGGCAGCCAGGCGCCGAGCAGTCCGCTCAAGGCCGGGGCAAGGTTCGGTCGAGTCATTTTTCAACCCTCGATGGACAGGATAGGCATCGCCTGCGTGAACGGGGATGCCGGGTTGGAGGCGGCGGAACGGATCCGTAACCAGAAGAAATCGTGGCTGCCCAAGGTCAGCGTCAGCGCTCCGTCCTCGCCGATGGCCGGGAACGCCTGGCCGCCGAAGACGTCCCGAAGGCCCCTGCCGGCGAAGCTGGGCACGCGCAGCGTGGTCGCCACAGGGTGTTGGGAGAGGTTGAAGGCACAAAGGATGGTCTCGGCGTCCGCGCCTGCAGCGTTGCCTTCCGGGAGTTCACGCAGGTAAGCGAGGACGACGTCGTGGTCAGCCTCCACGTGCTTGAATGCGCCGAGTCCGAAGGCGGGGTGGTTCTTGCGGACGCTCAGGATCTGCCGGGTCCAGCGCAGCAGTGACCCCGAATGGGCGGCCTCGGCTTCCACGTTCGCCATGCTGTAGTTGTAGACCAGCGACTGGATCACTGGCAGGTACAGCTTGCCGGGGTCCGCACCGGAGAACCCGGCGTTTCGGTCCGGGTTCCATTGCATCGGGGTGCGGACGGCGTCGCGGTCCTCGAGCCAGATGTTGTCCCCCATCCCGATCTCGTCCCCGTAGTACAGGAACGGGCTGCCCGGCAGGGATAGCAGCAGGGCGTTGATGAGCTCGATTTCGGAGCGGGAGTTGTCCAGCAGCGGGGCCAGCCTGCGTCGGATGCCGATGTTGGCGCGCATGCGCGGATCCGGCGCGTACCAGCCGAGCATCGCGGCGCGCTCGTCGGAGGTGACCATTTCCAGCGTCAGTTCGTCGTGGTTGCGCAGGAACGTGCCCCACTGGGCGCCTTCGGGGATGTCAGGGGTGTCCTTCATCGTCTCGATGATGGGGGCCGCCTTCTGGTCACGCAGCGCGTAGTAGAGGCGCGGCATGATCGGGAAGTGGAACGCCATGTGGCACTCCGGTTCCTCTTCGGTGCCGAAGTACTCCACCACCTCGGCCGGCGGCTGGTTGGCCTCGGCAATGATTACCCGGCCCGGGTAGCTTTCATCGACCATCCGGCGCAGCTGGCGCAGGAATTCGTGGGTTTGGGGCAGGTTCTCGCAGTTGGTGCCCTCCTCCTCGAACAGGTACGGAATGGCGTCCGCCCGGAAGCCGTCGATGCCCTGGTCCAGCCAGAACCGCACGACGTCGAAGAGCGCGTCAATGACTTTGGGGTTCTCGAAGTTGAGGTCGGGCTGGTGGCTGAAGAACCGGTGCCAGAAGAACTGCCGGCGGATGGGGTCGAAGGTCCAGTTGGATTCCTCCGTGTCCACGAAGATGATGCGGGCGTCTTCATACTTCTCGTCCGTATCGCTCCAGACGTAGAAGTCGCCAAAGGGACCGTCGGGGTCCTTGCGCGACTCTTGGAACCAGGGGTGCTGGTCGGAGGTGTGGTTCAGCGGAAGGTCGATGATCACCCGGACGCCGCGGGCGTGCGCCTCCGCCACAAGCCGCTTGAAGTCGCTGATGGTGCCGAACTCGTCCAACACGGAGTTGTAGTCCGAGATGTCGTAGCCGCCGTCGCGCAGCGGTGACTGGAAGAACGGCGGGAGCCAGAGGCAGTCCACGCCCAGCCACTGCAGGTAGTCCAGTTTGTCGATCAGGCCGTGGAAATCGCCCGAGCCGTCTCCGTTTCCGTCGGCGAAGCCCCGGACGAGCACCTCGTAGAAGACCGCCTTGCGGTACCAGAGGGGATCATGCTGGAGCCCTGGAGCGTTCAGTTCAAAGCTCCCCCTCGGGCTGAAGTGCTGGCTGGGGTTCTGCGGGCTGAAACTCACTGGCACTACCTCCGGATGCTAAGAACGTGAACAGGCTCGACGTGCGGGTCCAGGCGGACGTAGTTGTATTCCCCCCATTCCCAACTCTCGCCGGTCAGCAGGTCATCAACCATGAAACGGCCGTTGTGCGTGAAGTTCTCCGGGTCCAGTTCCAGCGCCGGCAGGTCCAGGGATACGGTGCTCTCCCGGGTGCTGTGCGGGTCCACGTTGACGACGATGATCAGGGTGTCCTTGGTCCCGTCAGGGAGGGTCTTGTGCTTGGAGTACACTACGGTGGAGCTGTCCGAGCTCTGGTGCACCGTCAGGTTCTGCAGATCTCCCAGGGCCGGGTGCGCGTGGCGGATCGCGTTGAGCCGGGTCAGGTACGGGGCCAGGGTGCGCCCGGATTCGGCCGCCGCGTCCCAGTCGCGGGACTTGTACTCAAACTTCTCGTTGTCGATGTACTCCTCGGCGCCGGGACGTGCCACGTGTTCGTAGAGCTCAAAGCCGGCGTACACGCCCCAGATGGGGCTTGCCGTCGCGGCCAGGGCGGCACGGATCTTGAAGGCCGCCGGGCCGCCGAACTGCAGGTATTCGGTGAGGATGTCCGGGGTGTTGACGAAGAAGTTCGGCCGGAAGTAGGCCGCCGATTCGTGGCTGACCTCCTGGAAGTACTTCTCCAGTTCTTCCTTGGTGTTCCGCCAAGTGAAATACGTGTAGGACTGCTGGAAGCCGGCACGGCCAAGAGCGTGCATCATGGCCGGGCGGGTGAATGCCTCGGCCAGGAAGACGACGTCGGGGTGCTTCTTATTGACCTTGCCAATCAGCCATTCCCAGAACCACACGGGTTTGGTGTGCGGATTGTCCACCCGGAAAACCTTGACGCCGTGGCTGACCCAGAGCATGACGATCCGGAGAATTTCGTTGGACAGCCCGGCGGGGTCGTTGTCGAAATTCAGCGGGAAAATGTCCTGGTATTTCTTCGGCGGATTCTCCGCGTAGGCAATAGTCCCATCGACGCGCGTGGTGAACCATTCCGGATGGCTTTGCACCCACGGGTGGTCCGGCGCAGCTTGCAGCGCCAGGTCCAAGGCCACTTCCAGTCCCAGTTCGCCGGCCCGCGCCACGAAGGCGTCGAAGTCCTCGAAGGTGCCCAGGTCCGGGTGGATGGCGTCGTGGCCGCCCTCATGGGACCCGATGGCCCACGGCGAACCGGGATCATGCGGCCCGGCGATCAGGGTGTTGTTCGGTCCCTTGCGGTGCTGGACACCGATCGGGTGGATCGGCGGCATGTAGATGATGTCAAAACCCATGGCGGCGACGGCGTCGAGGCGCTGCGCGGCGGTGCGGAAGGTACCGGAGGTCCATTCCCCCGTTTCGTGGTTGCGCACGGCACCTTCGGAACGCGGAAAGAATTCGTACCAGGCGCCGGACCCGGCAAGCGTTCGCTCCACCAGCAGCGGGTAGGGCTCGGAAACCGTCACAAATTCACGGATGGGCTGGCGTTCGACGACGGCAGCCACGTCGGCGCCGAAGCCGGCGGCGAGGCGCTCCTCGGGTGTCCGGGAAGTATCGGAGAGGACGACGACGGCCATCCGCAGCGTCCGGCGGTCACCGGAGGGGCGCGAGGCGTCCTCGGAGGCCTCCGCCAGCAGTGCGGCACCTTCGGCCAGCATGAGCTCGACGTCGATGCCGGCCTCCACCTTGACCTCGGCGTTGTGGTGCCAGGTGCCGTAGCGGTCGTGCCAGGTCTCGATGACGAAGGACCAGTTGCCGGTGGCGGGCGGGGTCAGGAGGCCTTCCCAGCGGTCCGTGCCCATTCCGCGCGGTCCGCGCGGCGGGGCGAGGCGGACCCGCTGCCGCTCTTTGCCGCGGGGGTCGAGCAGGACGGCGCTGACGCCGAGCTGGTCGTGTCCCTCCCGGAACGCGGTGGCTCCCACGACAATGGTTTGGCCCTCGACGGCTTTGGCGGGGAACTTTCCGCCGTCCACCGAAGGCTGCACGGCGGTGATCGGAAAGCGGCCAAATCGAAGGCCATCCGTGATCAGGGCCTTGGGCTTTTGCTTGGACACGGCGCTGGTTCGCGAGTTATTCGTCACAGCCTCGACGTTATCTACAAAACGGCCAGAATGCTAAGCCCTCGAACGTTTTCCGGAGGTTTCCGGTTCTGGTCGGACCGATATTCGTCATTTACAGGAAAGAATCTTAAAGCGGTTCCGGGGCAACGACTTGTCCGTTAGTGTTTCGCAGGTGAAGGCAATCCGCAGATTTACTGTCCGAACCGTTCTCCCGGAGTCGATCCGGCCGCTGGCCCGGCTCGCCACCAATCTCCGGTGGTCCTGGCATCGGCCCACCCGGGAGCTTTTTGAGGGGCTCAATCCCGGGATCTGGGCGGAGAGCGCCCACGACCCGGTGACTTTTCTCGGCCTGGTAAGCCGGGAAGAGCTGCAGCGCCTCGCTGCGGACCAGGACGTTGTGCAGCGTGTTCATGCCGCAGCCGACGACCTCGACCAGTACCTGGAACAGCCGCGCTGGTACCAGAGCCTGGGCGACGGCGCACCGGCGTGCATCGCCTACTTCTCGCCCGAATTCGGCATCACCGAGGTCCTGCCGCAGTACTCTGGCGGCCTTGGCATCCTGGCCGGAGACCACCTGAAAGCGGCCTCGGATCTTGGCGTGCCGCTGATCGGCGTCGGCCTCCTGTACCAGGCCGGCTACTTCAAGCAGTCGCTGTCCCGGGACGCCTGGCAGCAGGAAACTTACCCGGTCCTCGACCCGGACGGGCTCCCCCTGACGCTCCTGCGCGAGGCCGCCCCGGACGGCAACGGCAAACCGATCCAGATTTCCCTTCCCCTCCCCAACGGCCGGCGCCTGCTGGCGCACGTGTGGCGGGCCGACGTCGGACGCGTTCCGCTGCTGCTGCTGGATTCCAACGTTCCGGGCAATGACGAATCCGCCCGCGGCATCACCGACCGCCTGTACGGCGGCGGCGGTGACCACCGGCTGCAGCAGGAACTCCTGCTGGGCATGGGCGGGGTCAAGGCGCTGCGCGAGTTCCAGCGGCTCACGGGCGTCCCCGCGCCGGAGGTCTTCCACACCAACGAAGGCCACGCCGGGTTCCTCGGCGTCGAGCGGATCCAGGAATTGATGTCCGGCCCGGAGCCGCTCAGCTGGGAGGAAGCCCTGGCCGCCGGGCGGGCGTCCACGGTGTTCACCACCCACACGCCGGTCCCGGCGGGCATCGACCGTTTCGAGATCTCCCAGATCCAGCACTTCTTCGAAGCCGGACTCGCCCCGGACGTCCCGGTCGCAAAGATCCTGGATCTGGGCCGTGAGGACTTCGCCGACGGCAACCCGTTCGTGTTCAACATGGCCGTCATGGGACTGCGGCTGGCCCAGCGGGCCAACGGTGTGGCCAAACTGCACGGCGTAGTCTCCCGCGGAATGTTCTCCGCCCTCTGGCCGGGCTTCGACCACTCCGAAATCCCCATCACGTCCGTCACTAACGGCGTGCACGTCCCCACCTGGGTGGACCCCCGGATCTCCGCGTTGGCGCGGGACCAGTTCGGCACCGAAGCGGAGGCGCAGGGCCGTTGGGACCTGGCCTACAACGTCACCGACGAGGATCTCTGGGCATTGCGGCGCGAGATGCGGGTCTCGTTGGTGGATGATGTACGCCGCCGGCTCCGGGCCGCCTGGAAGAAGCGCGGCGCGGCCGACGCCGAGCTGGCGTGGACGGACTCCGTCCTGGACCCGGACGTCCTGACCATTGGCTTTGCCCGCCGCGTGCCGACCTACAAGCGGCTGACCCTGATGCTGCGCGACCCCGAACGGCTCAAGGCGCTGCTGCTGCACAAGACGCACCCAATCCAGCTGGTCATCGCCGGGAAGTCGCATCCGGCCGACGACGCCGGCAAGAAGATGATCCAGGACCTGGTCCGGTTCACCGACGATCCCGCTGTGCGGCACCGGATCGCGTTCCTGCCCAACTACGACATCGCCATGGCCCGGACGCTGTTCCCCGGCTGTGATGTGTGGCTGAACAACCCGCTGCGCCCCCTGGAGGCTTGTGGAACGTCCGGCATGAAGGCTGCCCTGAACGGTTCGCTGAACCTCTCGGTCATGGACGGCTGGTGGGACGAGATGTACGACGGCGAGAACGGCTGGGCGATCCCGACCGCCAACAACGACGCTTCCCCGGAAGAACGTGACGACATCGAGGCGGCGGCACTGTACGAGCTGCTCGAGACGCAGGTGGCACCGCGGTTCTACGGGCTGACCGTGTCCGACGCGGCCGGAGCCGCGGGACCGTCCCAGCCCGGCCCGCAGAAGGTTCCCACCCACTGGGTCTCCATGATCAAGCACACCATGTCCCACCTTGGCCCGGCGGTTTCCGCGGAACGGATGCTCCGGGACTACGTCAACGTGCTGTACCGGCCCGCCGCGATCGCAGGACGCCGCGCGGTGGCCGATAGCTACGCCCAGGCCAAGGCGCTGGCGGCGTGGACCTCTCGGATCCGGGCCGCCTGGCCGCAGATCCAGGTGGAACACGTCGACTCGGTGGGGGTCTCCGAGGACCCGCAGATCGGCGACCTGCTGCAGGTCAATGCGTACGTGGCCCTGCGTGAGCTCTCCCCGGACGACGTCTATGTTGAAGTGGCCTACGGCCGGGCCGAGGACACGGACGAGCTGACGGACATCACGGTCGCGGAGCTGAAGGCCGCCGAAGACCTCGGCAAGGGCCGGCACCTCTTCAGCGGCACGCTGGTGATCGACCGTTCGGGGTCCTTCGGCTACACCGTGCGCGTGCTCCCCAAGAATGAGGCGCTGGCGTCCAAAGCGGAACTTGGCCTGATCGTCAACGCCTGATCGTCAGCGCCTGATCGTCAAGGCCTGATGTCGGCTAGAGGCAGACGGCGATGACGTCCAGGCTCTTGCCGGCGTAGCCTTCGGCGTCCTGCAGCGTTTCGCAGATGACGGCGAAGGAGCGGTCCGCTCGGAGGGCGGCAGGCACCTGCCAGATAAAGGTGACGGGGGCCTCGCCGTCGTCCGTCACGGCATCCGCGACGTCGTGCAGCGAATCGTGCAGGGCATCCAGGTCCGTGCCATAGTCGTCCGGGACGTCCAGGAGCTCGCCGAACGTGTCCAGGACCGCCTGCTTGGTATCGGCGGCGGGGACCACCAGGGCGCGGCGGCCGGCGTCGTCGATTTGCGCCGTGAGTTCTTCGATGGTCCAGGTCTCAGCCGAGTAAATCTTCATGGGGTCCTTAATCTCGAAATAATTAGGTGCGGTAAATATTGATGGTGTTGGCCTGGACGAGGTCCCGCTCACCGGAGGCAACTCGGGCGCCCTGACGCCGGTCATGGAGTTCGGAAGTGGTCACGCGAAGCTCGAAGAGCCGGTGTCCGGTGCCGTCCTCGTTACTGAGCTGCGGCGGCAACGTGACCTTGACGTCGTCGGCGCCGCCGTTGACCACCACGAGGCCGTCGATGTGCCCGTCGTCGGAGCCGAGCAGGAGCTGGATCACGCGGTGGCCGGGGTCATGCCACGTGTCGGCTGACATGGGCTTGCCGTCCACATCGAACCAGTGGAAGTAGGACTGGTTGTCGCGCGCCGGATAATCATGCGGCTGGCTGGCCAGGAACTCCTTGCGAAGCCGGATGACGCGCTTGGTGGTGCGCAGCATCGCGTGGGATTCGGTGGTGCTGGTCCAGTCGATCCAGGTGAGGGCGTTGTCCTGGCAGTAGGCGTTGTTGTTGCCCTGCTGGGTCCGGCAGATCTCGTCCCCGGCGGTGATCATGGGCACGCCCTGGGAAATCATGAGGCAGGCCATCAGGTTCCGCCGGCTTTGGGCGCGCCGGGCGAGGATGTCGCCGTCTTCCGTGGGGCCCTCGAAGCCGTGGTTGTAGCTGCGGTTGTCGCCGTGGCCGTCCCGGTTCTGCTCACCGTTGACCTCGTTGTGCTTGCGGTCGTACGCCGTCAGATCGGCCAGGGTGAAGCCGTCGTGGGCCGTGACCAGGTTCAGCGAGGCAAGCCGGGACCGGCCCGAAGACTCGAACAGCCGGGCCGAACCAGAGAGAGCGTCCGCGAGGCGGGCCACCGGCCCGCCGCTGCCGCCGCCGTCGATCGCGGCGCGGTCAGCCAACCAAAAGCTGCGGACGGCGTCGCGGAAATGGTCGTTCCAGTCCACCCATCCTGCCGGAAACCGGCCGGTCTGCCAGCCGCCGTAGCCAACGTCCCAGGGTTCGGAAATCAACTTCACGCCGGACAGGACAGGATCGGCGCCCACCGCGACGAGGAAGGGGTGCCGCGGATCGAATTCGTTGGCGCTGTTGCGGCAAAGCGTGACGGCAAGGTCAAAGCGGAAGCCATCGATGTGGAACTCGCTCACCCAGTAGCGCAGGGAATCCAGCACCAGCTGCACCACGCGGGGTTCGCCGAAGTTCAGGCTGTTGCCGCAGCCCGTGGTGTCGACATACTTGCCGTGGCCGTCGTTGCGGTAGTACTGCATCTCGCCCAGGCCGCGGAAGCTCAGGGTGGGACCGTCCGTGCCGCCCTCGGCGGTGTGGTTGTACACGACGTCGAGGATGACCTCGAGCCCGGCGGCATGCAGCAGCTTGACCATGCCCTTGAACTCGTCCTGGACCGCATGGGCGCCGGCGGCCTGGGCGGCCTCGGTGGCGTAGCCGGGGTGCGGTGCGAAAAAGGCGGCCGTGTTGTAGCCCCAGTAGTTCGTCAGCCCGAGCTGCTGCAGGTGCGGCTCATCCACGTGGAAATGGACGGGCAGGAGCTGGATCGCCGTGACGCCCAGCGAGATCAGGTGCTCGATCATGGCCGGGTGGGCCATCCCGGCGTAGGTCCCCTGCAATTCCTCCGGAATATCCGGGTGAAGCTTCGTCTGGCCGCGGACGTGGGCCTCGTAGACGATGGTGTTGCGCCACGGGACGCGGGGGCTGCGGTCCAGGCCCCAGTCAAAGTCGCTGCCGACCCGGACACTGGTGATCAGGCCCTCACGTTCGTCGACGGCCCGCCCGTAAGGGTCCATCAACAGCGGCTGCTCGCCGACGGCATCAAAATCGGTGGCGGGCATGGACAGCGGCAGGGCCTCGTGTTCCGGGGAGGACCGGAAACCGTAGCGCGAACCGGCGGGAATGCCCTCCACAATGCCGTGGTGGACGCCGTCAGTGTAATTGGGCAGGGTCTTTACCTGCCAGGTACCCCCGGGCGCCTGATACGCGATCTCCAGGGTGGTCACGCCGGGCGCGTAGACGGCCACGTTGGCGAACTCACCCCGGGGATCGTCCACTGCCGGTGAGCCGGTGTGCGGAATGCTGATCCCCAGCGGAAACGCCCGCGAAGCGTCTACGGTGGAAGCTGTATCTATGTAAGACATAACCATTGCTTAAAGCTTAGCCGGGCCGGACAAATGGCCCCCGTTTTCGTTTTCATGACGTTTTGCAGTGTACGGACCGCCGCACTGCATACTGTAATGGAGCGCCGAGTTGGAGGTAATTGTGCGCGTTGCATTAGCCCAAATCATCACCGGCCGCGATCTGGCCGCGAACCTGGCCCTCGTGGACGCCTACACGCGCCAGGCCAAGGCCGGCGGCGCGGACCTGGTGGTGTTCCCCGAAGCCACCATGCGGGCCTTCGGCAATTCGCTCCTGGATATCGCCGAGCCTCTGGACGGCCCATGGGCTGCACGCGTGCGCGCCCTCGCCGCGGAACTCGGCATCGTGATCGTCGCCGGGATGTTCACCCCGGGCACGGCCGGTCACGGCTCCAAGGTGCGCAACACCCTGCTGGTCACCGGCCCCGGCCTCGAGGCCAGCTACGACAAAATCCACCTGTTCGATGCCTTCGGTTTCGCCGAATCGGACACGGTTGACGCTGGCACCGCCCCCGTCACGTTCGAGCTCGACGGCGTGACCTTCGGCCTCGCCACGTGCTACGACGTCCGCTTCCCGGACCTGTTCACGGAAAACGCGGATCGCGGCGCCGACGTCAACATTGTGTGCGCCTCCTGGGGTTCGGGCCCCGGCAAGGCCGATCAGTGGAAGCTCCTGGCCCGCGCCCGCGCCCTGGACTCCACCACTCTGGTCCTCGCCTGCGGCCAGGGCGACCCCGCCAGCGTCGGTCACCCGGTCAAGGGTTCCGCCCCCACCGGCGTCGGGCACTCCGTGGTGGTCTCCCCCATGGGCGACATCCTGCAAGAGCTCGACGGCGCCCCGGGCCTGCTGTTCGCCGACCTCGACACCGCCACCGTCAAGGAAGCCCGAACCAAACTCCCGGTCCTAGTCAACCGCCACAAGTTCTAAGAACTCGGCTACGGTTCGCCGTGGTCAGGTCTTCCGTGGTTACGTCCCGCGGTCACCGGCGCCTTTCCCGTGGTCACCTCCGCAGGCAACGGCGCCCTGCCGTCGCTTAGGGGTCAGCCCCCTTCCTCCCGCCGCCTACTTCGGCCGCGGCCGGCTTCATTCGGCTCTGGTCGGCGATGCGCTCCTTAGCAAGACACCGCTGCCCGCTCGAATTCAGCCCAACCCGCGTCTAGCACTTCGGTATTCACAACGACTTCCGCGGCCTATTCAGCCTGGCGACGCGCAAACGCCCTGGTGCTAGGGGTATTCGGGTCGCGGGAAGAGATCAGCGCGTCGCAGAGGGAAATGCGCGTCGCAGGAAGGAACGTGCGTCCTGCGTCGATGTACTTCGGAGGAACATCAGAACCGAGGAGAACCCCGATTCTGAGCATTAAAGGCAACTGCTCCCTCACGAGATGAACTGCTCCCCAGAAGCTGGAACTGAATATCTCAGTCCAACTTCCGGGGAGCAGTTCAAGAAGTGAGGGAGCGTTGGCCGACCTACGACGAAACGTGAGGCAGCGTTTGACGTTTTACGACGAAAGGTGAGCGAGGCTCATCGCCGGAGCCGGAGTTTTGCTAAGGAGCGCATCGCCGACCGGAACCGCGTAAGGCCGCCAGCGGCCGCACGAGGTGCAGGGAGGAAGGACAGCCCCGAGGGCCCCGAACTGAGCTTGCGAAGTTTGGGAAGGGGCTGACCGCTAAGCGACGGCAAAACTTTGGTTGCGGCGGACCCAGCCACGACTCCGGTTACGGCGGACCCAACCGCAACGAGCGCTGCGGCGGGCCCGATACCGAGCTAACGCTGATTACTTTGCGGCGCGCTGGCGGGAGATTTCGTAGAGGGAGATGCCGACTGCCATGGAGGCGTTGAGTGATTCCATGGCGGAGTCGATCGGGATGGAGACGATCTGGTCGCAGTTTTCGCGGACCAGGCGGCTCAGGCCCTTGCCCTCGGAACCAACGACAATGCACACCGGTTCGGTTGCCAGGGCGAGCTCGGGCAGCGAGACGTCGCCGTCGCCGTCGAGACCCAGGACGTAGATGCCCATGTTCTTGAAGGCCTTGAGCGTGTTGTTCAGGTTGGCCGCGCGTGCGACGGGGACGCGGACGGCCGCGCCGGCGCTGGTCTTCCAGGCCGAGGCCGTGACACCCACGGAGCGGCGTTCCGGGACGATGACGCCGTGGCCGCTGAAGGCCGAGACGGAGCGGATGATCGCGCCGAGGTTGCGGGGATCGGTGATGCCGTCGAGGGCAACGAAGAGCGGGGCGTTGGCTACGTGGCCCTTCTTCCAGGCCTCGATCGTCTCTTCGGCGAGCTCGTATGCGTCCTGGTATTCGTACGGCGGGATCTGCAGCACGAGGCCCTGGTGGATGGCGTCGTCGGTCATGCGGTCGAGCTCGGGCTTGCCGGTTTCCATCAGCGGGATGCCGCGTTCGGCGGCGAGCTTCAGGGATTCCTTGACGCGGTCGTCCATTTCGATGCGGACGGCGACGTGCAGGGCCTTGGCCGGGATGCCGGCACGCAGGGCTTCGACCACGGAGTTGCGGCCGGTGACGACCTCTTCCGTGGCGCGGCCCTTGGGTCCGGAGCGGCCGGTGCGGGCGGCGGCGCTGGTGGTGCGGCTTCCGCTGGCGCGCTTGGCTTCGGAGCGTTCCGAGAGCTGCTTGTTCTTGAACGCCTTGTGGTAGGGGCGGTCCTCCGCCTTCGGCGTGGGGCCCTTGCCCTCAAGTGCCTTGCGGCCGTGACCGCCGGTTCCGACGGAGGGGCCCTTCTTCAATTTGACCGAGCGGCGACCGTTGTTGGCCATGAGTTTCACCCTTTAAATACGCGATTCGTTGATAAGTCTGACCTCCAGTCTACTGACTCGAGTAAAATCCTCGACCGGAAGGGACGACGACGGCCCACTTCTCCGGCCGCCGTCAACGAGGATCAGCCGCGCTTGAGGCTCCAGCTCGCCCCGTCCGGGCCGTCCTCGACGACGACGCCGGCGGCGGCGAGCGTATCGCGGATGGCGTCCGAGGCGGCCCAGTCCTTGGCCGCCCGGGCGTGGGCCCGCGCCGTCAGCTGCGCCTCGACCAGAACGCCAAGGGCGGTGTTGGCCTGTTCGTCGGCGGCCGGTGTCGCGGTGGCGTTGAGGCCGAGAACGTCCACCATGGCGGTGACGCTGGCGAGTGCCTGCCCCGCGGCGTCGAGGTCTCCTTCGGTGAGCGCGGTGTTGCCGGCGCGGACGGTGTCGTGCAGGACGGCGAGGGCCTGCGGCACGTTGAGGTCATCGTCCATGGCGGCCGCGAAGGCATCCGGAACTGTGCCGTAGCTGAAGAAGCCGACGGCGCCGTCGTGCGTCGTCGCGCTCCGAAGTGCGCGGCTGATGAACCCGTCAATGCGTTCGACGGCGGCGGCGGCTTCCTGCAGGGAGGTCGGCTGGTAGTCCAGCACGGAGCGGTACTGCGCCTGCCCGAGGTAGTACCGGACAACCCGCGGCGGGGCGAGTTCGAGCATTTCGGCCGGGCTGACGGTGTTGCCGATGGACTTGGACATCTTTTCGCCGGCGTAGGTGACCATGCCGTTGTGCATCCAGAAGTTGGCGAAGCCGTGGCCGGCCGCCTGGGATTGTGCCATTTCGTTTTCGTGGTGCGGGAAGCGCAGGTCCAGTCCGCCACCGTGGATGTCGAACTCGGTGCCGAGGTACTTGGTGACCATCGCGGAGCATTCGAGGTGCCAGCCCGGGCGGCCGGGGCCCCACGGGGAGGACCAGCTCGCCGTCGTCGGCTCCCCGTCCTTGTAGCCCTTCCACAGCGCGAAGTCGCGCGGGTCCCGCTTACCGCGCGGGTCGGCGTCCGCGGCACCCTGCATGTCGTCGAGTTTTTGGCGCGTCAGGGTGCCGTACTTGGACCAGGAACGCACGTCGAAGTAGACGTCGCCGGAGTCGTCGAGGGCCGGGTAGGCGTGGCCGCGGTCGATCAGCTGCTGGATGAGGGCATGCATTTCCGGGATGTGGCCGGTGGCGCGGGGCTCATAGGTGGGACGGGAGACGCCCAGGGTGTCGTAGGCCTTGAGGAATTCCTGCTCGTAGCGGTAGGCGAGGGCCCACCATTCCTCGTTGCGCTGGGCTCCGGGCTCGTCCTCAAAATCGGGGCCGAAGGACGCGGCGGACTTGGCGAGGATCTTGTCGTCGATGTCGGTGACGTTGCGGACCGCCGTCACGCGGAAGCCGCGGTACTGCAGCCAGCGGGTCAGCTGGTCGAACGCGATGGCTGAGCGGATGTGGCCGACATGCGGCATGCCCTGCACGGTGGCTCCGCAGTAGTACAGGCTCACGTGGCCAGGTACCAGGGGGACGAAGTCGCGGACTTCGGCGGATGCAGTGTCGTAAAAGCGCAGGGTCACCGCTCCAGATTAGCCGATGGCGCTCCGCGGCCTTACCGGCGGCATTGCTGGCGGCGTTACTGACGCTTTGCTGGCGACCGGGAATCTGGAACCACCGCTCCGGCAACCTACTTGCAGTATTGCCCGATCTTGTTGATCTGCTCCGTGAGCTGGGCGGTCTGTTCGTCGGTCTTGGTTCCCGTGGGGCTTGCCGCGACCTGCTTCATGATCTCGGCCATCTGTTGGATGGGGGCGCCCACTTCCGGCGCCACCTTGTCCGCAACTTCCTGGTAGTGCTGGCCAATCTGCCCGGCCTGCTCCTTCGCGTTCCCGGTAGGCACGAAGGTATCGGTGTTGAGGAACTTGCAGCTTTCCTCGACACTCATCTTTGGCGTGGGGCTGGGCGTCGCCGTCGAGCCGGCACAGCCGCTCAGCATGGTCCCTGCCACGAGTACGACGGCGGTCAGCAGCTTTTTCACGGCAGGTCTCCTGGCTGTTTGGAACTGGCGGTCAGGCTTGGTCTTCACCCTCAAGCCTAGGGGACCGGGGCTGGGAGCGTTTAACCCTGCAGTGGCTGGCCTGCGGTGTTTAACTTCCTGTGACTAACCTGCGGTGGTTAGCTGGCCGGATAGACGAGCGCTGTTGCGACGGCCGAGATCCCCTCGCCCCGGCCGGTGAATCCGAGTCCGTCGCTCGTGGTGGCGGTGACGCTGACCGGCGCTGCGGCAGCGTCGCTGAGGACACGCTGGGATTCCTCCCGCCGCGGGCCGAATTTGGGCCGGTTGGCCACGAACTGGACGGCGATATTGCCGATTTCGAATCCGTGGGCGCGAACAATCCTGGCGGCCTCGGCCAGCAGGGTCACGCCGGACGCCCCGGCATATTCGGGCCGGTCCGTACCGAAATGCGTGCCCAGGTCCCCGATCCCGCAGGCCGAGAAGAGCGCGTCGGCCGCGGCGTGCGCCACGGGGTCACCGTCGGAATGGCCGGACAGTCCCCGCTCCCCCTCCCAGAAGAGGCCGCCGAGCCACAACGGCTGGGGCTTGTCTTCGGCGGCGAAGGCATGGACGTCGATCCCGATCCCGGTCCTGGGGATCAGCGGCGCATTGGTGGACATGCTCATCCCTCCACCCAGCGCGCGCCCAAGGGGCCTTCGAGGAGGCCTTCGGCCAGGATCAGGTCCAGGGGCGTGGTGATCTTCAGGGATTGGCTGGCGCCGCGAACGGCGTGGACGGGGACGCCGATGAGCTCCACGAGCATCGCGTCGTCCGTGACGAGGGCCGCCTGGCCGGCGTCGAACCCGGCGGCAGCCTCGTGGGCGCGCTTAAGGGTGGCGAAGGCGAATCCCTGCGGCGTCTGCACGGCGCGGAGCGACTCCCGGGGCGCTGTCCCGGTGACCAGTTCGGGGGCCACCGCGGCGCCGTCGCCGGTGGTCGGTTCGACGGTCTTGACCGTGTCGACAACCGGTATCACCGGAATGACGGCCGAGGCGCCGGCGCCAAGCGCCGCTGCCACCCGGTGGAAGACCGCCTCCGGAGCCAGTGCCCGGGCGGCGTCGTGGACCAGGACTGATTCGGTACCAGGCAGCAGGGCCGCCATCGCGGCACGGACCGAATCGGCGCGGTTCGCACCGCCGTCGACGACAGTCACGACCGGAACCTGGACGCCGTAAGGGGACTCCGCGGTGCGCACCTGCCCGGCCGCAAGCTCTTGCGTGAAGGCCTCGCACAGCGCCCGCAGCTCGGTGTCTCCCGGGGGGATCGCAATGCAGATCTGCTGCGCGATCCCCGCGGCTGCCACGCCGCGCAGGGCGTGGGTGAGGATGCTGTCCCCGCCGAGAGGCACTTTAGCTTTCGGCATGCCGTAGCCCAGGCGCTGGCCGGAGCCGGCGGCCACCACAATGACCGCAGTGGCGGGACCGGCCGGTGACGTTTTCGTCGGTGCAGTATCCATGGGCACAAGACTACGTCCCCGCGCCTCGGAGCATCCCGTTGCGCTAGCACTTGTGGCTGTTCCGGGGCACCCAGGGCAGCCACAACTGATAGCGCAACCGAGGGGCGGCGGCTGAAAAAGGGCAAAAAGAAGCCCCGGCGGCCTTACGCCACCGGGGTTCGATTCTTATCTGCGCCGGCCCTGCTGGGGCCGGCCCTGTGTTAGGAAGCCAGGACCTCGTCGAGAACGCTTGCAGCCTTCTCTTCATCAGTCTTTTCAGCCAGTGCCAGTTCCGAAATCAGGATCTGGCGGGCCTTGGCCAGCATGCGCTTCTCTCCTGCGGAGAGACCCCGGTCGTGATCACGGCGCCAGAGGTCGCGAACGACCTCGGCTACCTTGATGACGTCACCGGAAGCAAGCTTTTCCAGGTTTGCCTTGTAACGACGCGACCAGTTGGTGGGTTCTTCAGTGAACTCGGCCCGCAGCACATCGAACACATGCTCCAAGCCTTCTTTGCCCACTACGTCCCGAACCCCAACCAGGTCAACGTTTTCTGCTGGAACTTCAATGGTCAGATCACCCTGAGCCACCTTGAGCTTGAGATACATCTTCTCTTCGCCCTTGACGGTGCGCATCTTGATTTCTTCAATTTTCGCTGCACCGTGGTGAGGGTAAACTACTGTCTCGCCGACCTCAAAAACCATGTGGACATTCCCCTTTCCCGCAGACCAGTTTATCACGATTAAGGCATACAACTGGCATCTAAACGTGCCGGAAACCGCATGAATCCGGGGAAAATGGCCGCAATCCACCCCCTCAAACCCCTTGACGAATGCGGATAATAGTGCCTGCAGCCTTAACTGCCAAGAGGTTTCCGGCCCCCGCCAAGCCGGGTCTCGTCGCCGGAGACGCACGGCTACCCGCGCTTGTGTGTAGGCGCCGAATCCTTGTTTGAGGCCGATTGCGGCTAGGCTATGGCTGAATAATGTTTCAAGACTCTCAAGGAGTGCGTGACGTGCGTTTCACTGCGATGAACCGGGGCCAGCGCGGCAAGCTGGCAATGGCAACGGCGGCACTTGGCATCGGCCTGCTGTCCCTGACCGGCTGCGGCTACCTCAACGCCCAGCAGACCACGGCGCAGTACTCGGCCTCGGACGGAACCCGGACTGATCTCGGTGCGCTGCAGCTGCGCAACTTCATCATCATCTCCGATGGCGAGGACAAACCGGGCCGCGTGATCGGCGCCGTGTACAACACGTCCTCCAACGACGTGGTGCTGACCATTAAGGGTGCGGAGGGCTCGCAGACCCAGGTTCCGGTCAAGCAGAATTCCTACACCATGCTCAACGATTCCACGGACGCCGCGATCCTGAGCACCTCCGGAGCCAAGCCGGGCGCGATGGCGGAAGTCACCATCTCCGAGGACGGCACCAACAAGGACGCCATGTTCAAGGTTCCGGTCCTGGACGGGACGATCGTCGACTACAAGACGTACCTGCCGACGCCGGAGCCCACCGCCGCCAGCACGGCATCGTCGTCCGAGACGGCAACCTCGACCGAGACGGCCACGCCGACGCCGAGCAGCACCGCCGGCCACTAGCCCAGCGGCTGGACCTATGCAAAAGGAGGGGCACCTGCCGGTGCCCCTCCTTTTGCATGTCCCTGGACTTGCTGCCCGGGACGTCCAACTGCGTCGACGTCCCGCTGCGTGGACTTCCAGCTGCCCGGCCGGGCCGCCGGGCAGCTTCGTCCGGCTTTAGGGCTCGAACTTGTAACCCAGCCCGCGGACCGTGATCAGGTACCGCGGCGCGGAGGCATCCGGCTCGATCTTGCTGCGCAGCCGCTTGACGTGGACGTCAAGGGTCTTGGTGTCCCCCACATAATCGGAGCCCCAGACCCTGTCGATCAGCTGACCGCGGGTCAGGACCCGGCCGGAGTTCCGCAGCAGCATTTCCAGCAGCTCGAACTCTTTGAGCGGCAAGGCGATCTGCTCGCCCCCGACGCTCACCACATGGCGTTCAATGTCCATCCGGACAGGACCGGCCTGCACCGTGCTGGAGACGAGTTCCTCCGGCTCGCTCTGGCGCCGCAGGACGGCACGGACCCGGGCCACGAGTTCCCGCGAGGAGTAGGGCTTGGTGACGTAGTCGTCGGCACCCAGTTCCAGCCCCACCACCTTGTCGATTTCCGAGTCCTTGGCCGTCAGCATGATCACGGGCACACCGGAGCGCTGCCGGAGTTGGCGGCAGACCTCCGTGCCGGACTGGCCCGGCAGCTGCAGGTCCAGGAGTACGAGATCGGCGCCGTTGCGGTCGAATTCGGTGATGGCGTCCAGTCCGTTGTCCACCACCTCGACTTCGAACCCTTCTTTACCCAACAGATAGGACAGGGGGTCGCTGAAGGACTCCTCGTCCTCGACAATCAGAATCCGGCTCAAGCGGTAGCTCCTTGCTCATGGACGCCGGCGGCGTCACGTCGTTGCGGTCTGGGGTCCCGGCTGGAGGTGTGGGCCGCGGGCTTGCCCGCATCAGAGGCGTCGCCGTCGTCCTGCCCTTCCATCTCGGGAAGTCGAATGGTGAACGTGGAACCCTGGCCGAGCTGGGACCACAGGGTCACCTCGCCGCCGTGGTTGGAAATGACGTGCTTGACGATGCTCAGGCCAAGCCCCGTGCCTCCGGTCTGCCGGGAGCGGGCAGCGTCCACGCGGTAGAAGCGCTCGAAGACGCGCTCCTGGTCCTCGGCGCTGAGCCCGTCGCCCTGATCCGTCACCGAGACCGCCACGAGGCCGTCCTTGGCCCGGATGCCCACACCCACCTTGGTGTTCTCCGGCGAGTAGCGGATGGCGTTGTCGATCAGGTTGCGCAGGGCGGTGACGAGGAGGTCCTGGTCGCCGTAGACCATGGCGTCGGCGTGCCCGCCGACCACCAGCTGGATGTTCTTGCTCTCGGCCGGCAGCTGGGAGCGGTCCACGGCCTCACTGACCACAGTGTTGATGTCCACCGGGCGGCCCTGCTGCGCGACGTTGGCGCCCTGGAGCCGGGAGAGTTCGATGATGTCCTGGACCAGGGCCGCAAGCCGGGTCGATTCCTTATGCATGCGCTTGGCGAACCGCTTGACCGCCTCGGGGTCGTCGGCGGACGACTCGAGCGCCTCGGCCAGGAGCGAGATCGCCCCGACCGGTGTCTTCAGTTCGTGGGAGACATTCGCGACAAAGTCGTTGCGGACTTCCTCCGTGCGGGTGAATTCCGTCCGGTCATCGGCCAGCAGGAGGATGTATTCCTCCGTGATGACGGCGGCCCGGACCTGGACCACGATCGTTCCCTGTCCGAGCGGGCCGCGCGGCAGCTCCAGCTGCTTTTCGAGGATGACACCGTCCCGCCGCACCTTGGCCGTCATCTCCAGCAACTGCTGGTGCACCACGGTGTGCCCGCGGACCAAGCCATAGGCGTATGCGGCCGGGCTGGCGCGGACCACGCCGTCGATCGCGTCAACCACCACGAAAGCGCGGCCGAGGACGGCGAGCACCTCCGCGGCACCCTCGGGCAGCGAGGGGTCGTCGACGTCGACGTCCACAATGTGCCGCTGCTGCTCACTCACCCGGAACGCGAGTACGCCGAACATGCCAAACGAGAGGCCGATCAGGCCGGCGATCACGCCGATGAGCATTGGATCCACGGCTCCAGCTTATGCTCTGCCACACGACCGAAACCGAAATCTCCTGCGATTCGGGCGCCGGTTCAGCTAACGTTCACCTATTGGGGCGTAACAGTTCACCGGATACTGAAAGAGTTGACAGTTGGAGCGCCGGTAGGTGAACCGAAATAGGCCCGCCGCTTCGACTGCAGGCAATATTTCCGAGGAAAGGACGCACACGTGCGTAAGGTTTTTCAGGAGGAGCTCGCCCAGGTAAGGGAACAGCTCGTCGAGATCTCAGCGTTGGTCACAGAGGCCATCGACAAGGCCACGACAGCTTTCGAGGGCGCCGATATCGACCTCGCCGAGGACGTGATTGCCGCCGATGCCCGCATCGACTTCCTGCAGAACAGCCTCGACGAGCGCGCCATCGACATCCTTGCCCTCCAGGGTCCGGTGGCGAGCGATCTGCGCATGCTGGTTGGTTCGCTCCGGATGAGCGCCTCGCTGGAGCGCATGGGCGACCTCGCCCGCCACCTGGCCCAGCTGGCGCGTCTGCGCTACCCGGAGTCAGTGGTTCCGGATCAGCTGCGGGAGACTTTCAAGAGCTTCGCGGAACTGGACCTGCTGATCGCCCAGAAGCTCACGGAACTGCTGGCAACCCGCGACCTCGGCGTGGCCCGGGAAATCATGAAGGCCAACAGCGAGGTCAACGACCTTCACCTGAGCGTTTTCAAGGCGATCGCGCGCAGCGACTGGCAGGAGTCGCCGGCCACGACGGTGGACGTTGCCCTGGCCAGCCGCTACTTTGAGCGCTTCGCCGACCACGGCGTCTCGGTTGCCCAGAAGGTCACGTACCTCGTCACCGGCGCGTGGCAGCCGAACAGCATCGAACACATCTGACGCCGGCCCCGCGCTGACACAACCGCGCTGGGGCAACTGCGCTGACACAACGACGGCGTCCGGTCACCTTGGGGGTGGCCGGACGCCGTTGTTTGTATCCTTTGCGCTTGGCGCCGTTCGGGGCGGGAACCGCCTACTTCTTGCCTTGGTTGGCAACTGCCTTGATGGCCTCGGCGGCGGCCTCGGGGTCGAGGTAGGTGCCGCCCGGGTTCAGCGGCTTGAAGTCCTCATCCAGTTCGTAGACCAGCGGGATGCCGGTGGGGATGTTCAGTGCGGCGATGTCCTCGTCGCTGATCCCGTCAAGGTGCTTGACGAGGGCGCGGAGCGAGTTGCCGTGGGCAGTGACCAGGACGGTCTTCCCAGCCCTGAGGTCTTCCTTGATGTCCGATTCCCAGTACGGCATGAGCCGGATCAGGACATCCTTGAGGCATTCGGTGCGCGGGACGGCGTCGCCGAGGTCCGCGTAGCGCGGGTCCCCCACCTGGGAGAACTCGGAATCGTCGGCCAGGGGCGGCGGCGGGGTGTCGTAGGACCGGCGCCACAGCATGAACTGCTCCTCGCCGAATTCGGCGAGGGTCTGGGCCTTGTCTTTGCCCTGCAGTGCGCCGTAGTGGCGCTCGTTGAGCCGCCAGTCACGCTTGACGTCGATCCAGCCGCGGTCGGCCTTTTCCAGTGCCATGTTCGCCGTGTTGATGGCCCGCTTCAACCGTGAGGTGTAGAGGATGTCGGGGAGGATGTTGTTCTCCACGAGCAGCTCGCCGCCGCGCACGGCCTCGGCACGGCCCTGGTCGTTGAGGTCAACGTCCACCCAGCCGGTGAAGAGGTTCTTGGCATTCCAGTCGCTGTGGCCGTGGCGCAGCAGAATCAGCTTGTAAGTCATGGTTTTCATCCTAGCCGAGCGGTCGGCGGCGGTGCCGTGCGTTACACGCCGCGCGGTTGACGGCCGGGTTTCACCACGCCCTCACCGCAATGCACGGTCACCTCGCGCCCATCCCGCGGCTCACCATGGCCACAAGTGACCCCGCGTTGGAGGATAGGCTTGGGCGGTGGTGCAGAAGGCTGAACGGGTGCTGTCCCCCCGGAACCAGGGCGGAACGAGAAGCGGCGCGCGCGGCGGCAGGCCCGTGGGCAACGTGACCCGTGGCACCACGAACCCCAACCGGATGCGCCGGGTGGACCGCTGGCTGACCGGGCCGCAGGCGTGGCGGCTGCGCGCCGCGGCCCATCCCCTCGCCGTCGACCTCGGCTACGGCGCCTCGCCGGCCACCGCCGTCGAACTCTTCGAACGCCTCGCGGGGGTCCGCGCGGACATGCAGATGGTGGGGATCGAAATCGAACCGGAGCGTGTCCGGCAGGCCCAAGCTCTTGAACGGCCCGGCCTGATGTTCCAGCTGGGCGGCTTCGAGCTGCCGGTGACCGGAAATCCCGTGTTGGTCCGCGCCTTCAACGTGCTGCGGCAGTACGAGGAAGCCGACGTGGCCGGCATCTGGCAGCTGGTGCAGGACCGTCTCGCTCCGGGCGGGCTGTTCATCGACGGCACGTGCGATGAAATCGGGCGCCGAGCGGCCTGGGTGGCGCTCGACGTCGAGCGGCCGCTGAGCCTGAGCGTGTCCATGCGGTTCGGTGCTTTCGCGCTGCCCTCAGACGTCGCCGAAAGGCTGCCGAAGGCCCTGATCCACCGCAACGTGCCCGGCGAGAAGATCCACGCCTACCTGCAGGCAATGGACAAGGCCTGGCTGGAAGCGGCGCCGCTGGCGTCGTTCGGCAGCCGGCAGCGCTTCACAGCAATGTGCCGTGCACTGCTAGACGCCGGCTGGCCCATCCAGGACGGCCCGTCCCGCTGGCGGCTGGGCGAAGTAACGGTCAGCTGGGAAGCCGTGGCGCCGGGAAGCTAGCCGGTTCCGGATCTCAGCGAGCCTGCGAGCTGAGGGGGCTGGTGCTGGGCCCACGCCGGCAGGGTTCCCTCAGCGAGCCTGCGAGCTGAGGGGGCTGGTGCTGGGCCCACGCCGGCAGGGTTCCCTCAGCGAGCCTGCGAGCTGAGGGGGCTGGTGGGGATCACCAGGGCCCGTAGGGGCCCATGTTGCTGCCGCGGCCGCGACCGGCGTCCTTGACCGCGGGGCGGACATCGGCGAGGTACACGGACGCGGCCGTCACCGCCGCAAGGCCGAAAATGCCAAGCGAACTGGCGCCGCCACCGCTGCCCAACTGCGAGAGCAGGGAGAACAGGCCCACGGCGAACGCGCCGCCGGTCAGGGCCAGCCAGAAGGTCTTGGTCCGCTTCGATACGGCCTCGAACGCGTTGGCCTTGTGCCGGAGGCAATCGAAAAACGCCCACGCCTCCAAGGCAAAGGCCACTACGGCAAGGACCAGGTAAACCCCGGATTCGACAAAGTAAATCAGCATGCGTCCGTCCACTCCCCCAGCCTAGCCGTCCAGAGTGCCCAACGCCTGCTCCAAATCGGCCCAAAGGTCTTCCACGTTCTCAATGCCCACGCTCATCCGGACCAGGTTGTCCGGTACGCTCTCCGGCTCGGCCGTGTGCCGGCGCCGGCGTTCGATCAGGGATTCCACCCCACCCAGGGACGTGGCGGGGAGCCAGAGGTGCAGGGCGCGGATCATCCGGTCCGCGGCCTCGGCGCCGCTGATGCCACCGTCCCGCCCAACTACGGGGGCAACCTCAATGCACAGGATGGACCCGAACCCCTTCATCTGCTCCTTAGCCCGCACGTGGCCGGGGTCCGAGGCCAGTCCGGGGAACCGGATGCCGGCAATCCGCGGATGACCGTGGAGCCGTTCGGCCAGGACCTGGGCCGACGCCTGCGAACGCTCGATCCGCAGCGCCAGGGTGCGGAGCCCGCGCAGCGCCAGCCACGCCTCGAACGGTCCGGCGATCCCGCCGTGGATGGTGCGGTGGTGCAGCAGCGCGGCGCGGAGACCGGCGTCGGAGGTCACCAGCGCACCGAGCACGACGTCGGAATGGCCGGAGAGGTATTTGGTCACCGAATGCAGCACGACGTCGGAGCCCAGGCTCAGGGGCTGCTGCACCAAGGGCGTGGAAAAGGTGTTGTCCGTGACGACGATCGCACCGGCCTCATGCGCCGCGGCGGTCAGGGCCCGCATGTCCGCGACGCCGAGCATGGGGTTGGTGGGACTCTCCAGCCACAGCATGCTGGCGGCGCGGCCGCCGGCCGGGGCAATTGCGGCCACGACGGCGTCGGTGTCCGCGATGTCCACCGTCCGCAACTCGAGGAAGCCTTTGGCCGCCAGTTCGGTGGCCATGGTGACCGAGCCCGCGTAGCTGTGCGAGGGCATCACGAGCACGCCCTGGGCGGGCACCAGGGACAGTGCCGAACTCACGGCGGCGAGCCCAGAGGCGTAGAGCAGCCCCGGCAGCTCCGCACCTTCCAACTGGCCCAGCGCCTCTTCGAAGGGGTCCCACGTGGGATTGGAATACCGGCCGTAGCCGCGATCGCCGTCCCCCAGCGGTCCGGTGCCGAAGTAGGTCGAGGACAGCACAAGCGGCGGGTTGACGGGTTCGTCGCGGGTGCGCGGCGGGCGCCCTGCCGCCACAACCAGGGAATCCGGCGAAAGCGCGGCGGCCTGTTGTTCAGAAAGACTCATGGAGACAGGGTACGTGGGCGCCCCGCAGGGTACCCAAGGCGTTACGCCGGGCACTGAAGTGTCGGTGATTGTCGGTACTCTTGAACGGTGACTACCCAGAGCCCCGGAGCGGCCCGCCGACCGTTGCCCGGACTGTTTATTGCCTTCGAGGGCGGAGACGGCGCCGGCAAGTCCACGCAGGCGGCCGAACTCGCCAAAACGCTGGAATCAGGGGGCTTCACAGTGCTGCGGACCCGGGAACCGGGCGGCACCGCGATCGGCGAGAAGCTGCGTTCCCTCGTGCTGGATCACGGCCACGGCCACATCGACGCCCGTACCGAGGCCCTTATTTTCGCGGCGTCCCGTGCCGCGCACGCGAGCCAGGTCATCCGGCCCGCCCTGGAACGCGGCGAGATCGTCCTCACGGACCGGTACATCGACTCTTCGGTCGCGTACCAGGGCGCCGGCCGCGGCCTCGGGACGGAGGCGGTCCGGGACATCAATGCCTGGGCGACATCGGACCTGCAGCCGGACCTGACGGTACTTCTCGACGTCGAGCCCGCTGTTGGCCGGCAACGGCGCACAGCCGGCGAAGCCCCCGAAGACCGCCTCGAGTCCGAGGCCGACGAATTCCACGCCAAGATCCGGGCGGCCTTTCTGGACCTGGCAGCGGCAAGGCCCGAAGCCTATCTGGTGCTGCCCGCCCGCCTGCCCGTCGCCGAACTCGCGGCCCGGATCTTCGAGCGCGTCGAAACCTTGCTGGCTGTCACCCAAAGCAGCATGGCATGACCGTCTGGGACGATCTTCAGGGCCAGGACGCCGTCGTGGCCCAGCTGCGCCAGGCGGCCCAGGGTGAGGGGCTAACGCACGCGTGGCTTTTCACCGGCCCGCCCGGCTCCGGCCGTTCCAACGCCGCGAAGGCCTTCGCTGCGGCCCTGAACTGTGACCAGGAGGACGTCAGCCTGCGCGGCTGCGGCGAATGCCCGGCGTGCCTGACCATCCTCGGCGAGACCCATTCCGACGTCGCGTTCGTGCGCACGGAGAAGGTCACTATCACCATCGATGAGGCACGCGAGCTCGTGTCCACCGCCGGGAACCGGCCCTCGTCGGCCCGGTGGCGGATCATCGTGGTGGAGGATGCGGACCGGATGGCCGAGCGGACCACCAACGTGCTGCTCAAGGCCATCGAGGAACCCACTCCCCGCACCGTCTGGATGCTCTGCGCGCCCTCCCCCGCCGATGTCCTCGTGACGATCCGCTCCCGCTGCCGGCCAGTGGCGCTGCGGCTTCCGCCGGCCGCCGCCGTCGCGGCCCTGCTGGTTAAGCGCGACGGCGTGGACCCGGCGGTTGCCGAGCGCGCGGCCCGCGCCGCGCAAAGCCACGTGGGGATCGCCCGCCGCCTGGCCCGGGACCCGGAGGCCCGGGAGCGCCGCCTTGAGACGGTGCGGTTTCCGCTGTCCCTTCGCGGCGTCACCGCGGCGGTCATGATGGCCGAAAAGCTGGTCAAGATCGCCACCGAGGAAGCCAACAGCTCCAATGACGAGCGTGACGCCGCCGAGAAGACCGCGTTGCTGGCCACCCTCGGGGCGCCCGAGAGCGGCACGTTGCCGCCGGCCATGCGGAGCCAGGTCAAGCAGCTCGAGGACGACCAGAAGCGCCGGGCCAAGCGCTCCATCACCGATTCCCTTGACCGTACCCTGACGGATTTGCTGTCCTTTTACCGGGATGTCCTGATCATCCAGATGGGGAACGCCGTGGAGCTCGTCAACGTTGAACTCAGAAGCGAACTCGAAGACTTCGCCTCCCGCTCCACCGCCGAAGTGACCCTTGCCCGCATGGACGCCGTCAACAAGGCCCGCACGCGGATCACCACCACCAACGTGGCTCCGCTGCTGACGATCGAGTCCATGGCGTCCAGCCTTATTTGACGGTCCCGGCCGCTCCAACGAACATCTTCGCTCCGTTCCTATCCTCCAAGGAGAACCGCATGAAGCCTGCTCGACCCCAGTCCGCAAGATCCCGATCCCTGGCGATCGGCATGCGGGCCGTCGGTGCCGCGGCCCTGGCCCTCTCACTGGCCTCGTGCACTCTTTTCGGCGGCGGGGGCGACGGCGGGCCGAGTGCCGCCAAATCGGGGACACCGGGGCAGGCGGACCCATCAATTGTGGCGGCGGCGCCCGAGGACCTGCGCAGCTACTACTCCCAGCAGGTCGACTGGAAGCCGTGTGAGGGCAGCTTCCAGTGCGCCAAGGTCAAGGTTCCGCTGGACTACAGCAAGCCCGACGGCGACCGCATTGAGCTTGCCGCCATCAAGCTAGCCACGAATGGCGCCAAGAAGGGCACCCTGCTGGTCAATCCGGGTGGCCCGGGCGGCTCGGGCTACGACTTCGTCCGGGACGCGGCCAACACCAACATCTCGGACAAGGTCCGCTCCGCCTATGACATCGTGGGCTTCGACCCCCGCGGCGTGAAGCGCTCCGCCCCGGTCACGTGCCTGACAGACAAGGAACGCGACGCGTCCCGCGCCAAGATCTACGCTCTGGACACCGACGCCGGACTGGACGCGGCCCTCGCCGACAACAAGGCCATCGCGGCCAAGTGCGTGGAGAAGACCGGCCCGGTCCTGGCCCACATCGACACGATCAGCGCCGCGAAGGACCTCGACATCCTCCGCGGGGTGGCCAACGACGCGAAGCTGAACTACCTCGGCTACTCCTATGGGACCCTCCTGGGCTCCACCTATGCGTCGCTGTTTCCGGACAACGTTGGCCGGTTGGTCCTGGACGGCGCCATTGACCCGTCCCTGAGCTACGAGGAACTGACCAGCGGGCAGGCCGTGGCCTTCGAGAAGGCCCTCCACGCCTACGTCGCAAAATGCCAGCAGAGCAGCGGTTGCCCGCTCACGGGAAGCACCGAGGAAGGCGTCCAGCAGATCCACAACGCCATCACCGCGGCGGAGGCGAACCCGCTGCCGGCGAAGGACGGCCGGAAGGTCTCGGGTTCGACGTTTGTCAGCGGCCTCATCATCCCGCTCTACAACAATGACAACTGGCCGATCCTCACCCGGGCGCTCGCAACCGCCCTGGCCGGCGACGGCACGGGCATGCTCCAGCTGGCCGACTTCGGCGCCGACAGGGACCCCAGCGGCACCTACACGTCGAACAGCACCTTCGCCTTCAACGCCATCAACTGCCTGGACTACCCGATGGTGTCCGACACCGCTTCCATGCGGGCCGAGGACCAGAAGCTGCGCCAGCTGTCGCCAACGTTGGGCTACTACTTCGCCTACGGCGGAAGCAACTGCAAGGACTGGCCGTACAAGAACGCCCGGACCCCTGCCGCGGCTGAGTACAAGGGCTCGGCCCCGATTGTTGTTGTTGGGACCACAGGCGATCCGGCTACCCCCGTGGAATGGGCCAGCGCCCTGCGCAAGCAGCTCGGCAACGCCTCGCTGCTGACATGGAAGGGCGAGGGCCACACGGCCTACGGCCGCTCCAACAGCTGCATCGGCAACGCCGTCGACGACTACCTGGTGGACGGCAAAGCCCCGGCGGACAACACTGTCTGCTAGGACCGCGATGGGGCCGCAAGGCGGCTTCTGCCGCTCATTTTGACCCGGACGCCGGGACTCTATTACAGTTGTCTCTTGCATGATCCGCCCGGTTCGCCGGGCATTCATGTGGTTGCTTCCTTAGCTCAGTTGGTAGAGCGTCTCACTCGTAATGAGAAGGTCGCCAGTTCGATTCTGGCAGGAAGCTCGGGAAGAACCCCGTATCTCCGCTGATTCAGCAGGGATACGGGGTTTTTTGTTGGTTGCGGCGAGATGGACGTACGAGGCCCTGGTAAACGAATCCCCGCACTCTGTTCTGCGCGCGGGGATTCTAGGCGAGCGTCTCACCTGGCCCGGGCGCTGTGACTTCAAGGTGAGGGAATAGGGCCCCGGTGTTCCGATCGTGTAGCACCAAACTAGAGTCTGTGAGACTCAGGAACCAGTCAGAGCGGCGTACCGCAATCCCGAGTCCCGCAGTTCCGAGACCGAGGCGACCGGGTAGCCTGCACCGGCCAGCTCTGACAGCAGTCCGCTCATTCGTTGCGAAGCCCTGCCTCCCCGCGGCGCGGACGGGTCGTCCCCGAAACCATTGTCAGCTGGCGTGGCTCGCCAGGACCCGGCGTTGAATTTGGTCCTCGATGGTCTTCAGTGACGGATGGTAGTCGCGCCTGCCCTTCAGGCGGAGATCGGTAAGTTCCGTCAGCCCCGTGAGGGCGGACAGATCGCCGTCGACCACCCGCGTAGTTCCGTAAGCATGCAGCGTCTTCAGGTGGCGGAGGTTGGCAAGCGGGGCGAATGATGCAATATCGCCGGACTCAGCGATGTTCAGGTAGGTCAGCCCGGTGAGGAGGCCGATCTCATCGAGGGTGGACACACCACGGCATGATTGCAGAGCCAGTCTCCGCAGCGTCTTAGGCGCAGAGGCAGAGCCGAGGTCTGTCACATCTTTCAGCAGGGGGGCACCAAAGATTCCGAGCTCCTCCAATGAGGCGAACGCGTCAACCCCGTTCAGGGACTCGAGGCGTGGACGGTCCTTCATTCTGATCGTGGTCAGGTTGCGGTTGCTTGCGAGTGGCAGGAGGTCCCGTGGCGTGTAGGAGCCTGCGTAGAGGTACTCCAGTGTGGTGCAAGTCGCGGTCCGGAGGCCGGCGGCCCGCTGGTGGATCGGCGGGGACGTCTTGTGGTTCGTGCCGAGCAAAGGTCGCCAGTTCGATTCTGGCAGGAAGCTCGAGAAGAATCCCGTATTTCCGCTGATTCAGCGGAAATACGGAGTTCCTTGCTGTGAAAAGTAGAAGCCGGGGTCAGCGCCGCGCGGTCACCAGCAGGTCCCCCACCTGACAGTCCAGCGCTTCGCAGATTGCCGTCAGCGTGGAGAACCTGATCGCCTTCGCCCGGTCGTTTTTGAGCACCGACAGGTTCACCAGACTCACCCCGACCTGCTTACTCAGCTCCGTCAGGGTCATACCCCGAGCCCCCAGAAGTTCGTCGAGGCGGCAGTGAATATCAGTGGAGTCGTCTGCCGGCATCAGACCAGGCCATCCGTGTCCTGCTGAAGGCGGCGGCCGAACTGGAAGACACCGGCGACGAGCACCAGGACCAGGCCCAGCAACACCGGAGCGAGGTTGAAGTCAGCCGAGAAGCTGTAGGCCTCCCCCGGGGTGCGGGCGTTGGCACCGATCAGTTCTGCCAGCCGGCTGCGTGCAATGGAGTCAAGAATCTGCCCCACGGTCCCGAACACGGTCAGGGCGGCGCCGCAGGCACCGACGATCCATGCGGATCCGGAAGTGAACAGAGTCTCACTCCGGAGCCGGCGGGCCAGCAGGAACACCAAAACAAGGAGAGCCAGGAAGCCGATCTGGTTCAGCGAATCGGCCCATGCCAAAAGCTCTCCGGGACCTGACGGAAGACTCGGAAGGGTGGCTTCCATGGCCGTAAAGTGTCCGGTCACCCCCGGCAGGAGGCCCGTGGCGGCATGATTCGCCGTGGCCACCGGAAGCACCAGCGTCACTGGACCGCTGGTGTAGCCGATGATGCCGGCAACAGTCGTCACTGTCGTCAGCACAGCAACGGCCGCCGAGGCGATCATGAACACGACTGCGTCCGCTCTGGATACGACCTTCTTCCCGCCGTTCTCCGGCCGGGTGTCATTTTTCGTCAGTTTCATCGTCCCCCCAAGGCATATCGACATTCGTTAATAACGATAGTCGATAAACTACCCGCTGATCCTCCGGTGGTCCAGCCGGATTCTCCGGGCTGGCGGGCCGCTGCCCGGACTAGTCTTCGTGCGGGTCGATACGGTCTGGCTCGGCGTTATCCTCGGATTCTCTGTACCGGATTTCGGCGACCTTTTTCCGGGCGTCTTCCCGAACGTCGGAGAATCTGATGACAGGCCAGTCGTAGTTTGCAATCAAGTCCGTGAGGCGCGCGATGATGAGGCTCCCTTCGAGCGGGTCATCGATGTAGGCCAAGGTGACTGGAACGGCCCGCCCCATGTCGGCGATGACTTCCCCCTGACCGGGAGTGGCGAAATCCGGCCGGCCGGTTGTTGTGGTCAGAAATGTCCGCTCTTCAGCGTTGAGATAGGCGATCCTGTCGATCCGTGTGACGTTGAGGGCGTCGGTGGATGTCTGAAGAATGCGCATGGTCCATGCCTTTCTCGCTTCTGCTGTCAGGCTACTCCGGTGCCGTCCTCCTCGGCAGCCGCCGGCGCAAGGACTCATGTCTGCCACGGCGGACAACGGGCTGGCAGGTGGCTGGCGGAGAAACCGACCAGATCGCCAGTTCGAGAAGAACCCCCGGAAATCAATGATTTCCGGGGGTTCCGTCGTAGTCCTCGGCGCGTACCGGATCCTGGTCCCAGTTTCCGCCCGCTCACTTCGGTCAGGCACTGGCCCCAGGGGTGAAGTAATTGTGGACGTCCAGATACTTCACCGTAGGCGGCGCGGGGATACCGACTTCAGCAGAGAACGGGCCGATCTGGTCCTTCGCAAAGGCGTCGTAGAGCTCCTTCGTCTCCCATAGGTCGGTAACGAGGATCCCGTCGTCGGTGGCGGCCACCCAGTGGCCGAGGGCGCCAACCGGCGCGGGCCCTCCGGGCGTAAGGCCCATCTTGCCGATGACTTGGTCGTATTGCTCCAGCGTGGCACCGGCAAATTCCATGATGACTGCGACGGCCATTGTCTTCTCCTCACAGGCGGCAGGCCGCAAGGCAACGGCCTGCGATTGGTTTGATACGGCACGGTCTACGCCCGAGCCGGGCAGTCGTCAATACGTCGCGGAGTGAGGTCAACGTGAGTCCCGCGGACCACCGTCAGTACCGCCATAGCCCTGTTACTGGGGTGAGCTCATGGTTGTGAAGCCTTCAATCCGTCATTGTGGGTCCCCCGGCCCGCACAGTGCGGATCGGCTGTCAAAAAGTACCAAGCCGCAGGCAAGAAAAAGCCACTTTGGTCAAAATTTCCTTCCGCGCCTCGACCCGGCCACAAGGACCTGACCTGCGTATTGTCTTTTTCCAGGCCGTCCGCCAGCCTTAGTGAATGGAACGGCCCGGGCGCTGGCTGCCAGCCCGCCAGCAGGAATTCCCGCCGCCGCGGCCCGGAGGCCAACCCGACAATCGGCTGCGCCGGCTATGGGGCCCGGTTGTCGGATTCGGCCTGGTCAGCCTCGCCACTGACATGGTGTCCGACGGCGCCCGCCCCCTGGGAGGTCCCCTACTCGCCCAGCTCGGCGCGTCCGCGCTATTCGTCGGTCTCGTGACCGGCGCCGCGGAGGCCGCGTCCCAGGGACTCCGGCTGGTATTCGGCCCCTGGGCGGACCGCACCGGGAAGTACTGGACCTTCACGATGGCCGGGTATGCCCTCACGGCGCTGTGCGTACCGCTGCTGGCGTTGACGCCCCTCGCCGGGACCGCCGGACTGGTCCTGGCGGCCGTGCTCATCATCGGGGACAGGGTTGGCAAGGCTGTCCGCAGCCCGGCGAAAACCGTGCTGCTCGCCGCCGCCGTCCAGCCGGTTGGCCGGGGCCGCGGCTTCGCCGTCCACAAATCACTCGACTTGGCCGGGGCGCTCCTGGGCCCGTTGCTCGTTTCGGCGGTCCTGGTTGCCACCGGCTCGCTGCCGGCAGCCTTTGCGGTGCTCGTCATTCCGGCGGTGGCGGCGCTGGCGATTCTCGTTTGGTTGCGTCGCCGGGTCCAGGAACTCGGCGCGGACACGCCAGCGCCCGACGCCGACCCCGTCGTCTTCCCGGGGCCGGAGGCCGCGCCCGCGGCGACGCCGCGCGGTTCGCACTCCGGCACGGCGCCAGCCCAAGGGAAGGCTGCCGGCCGGCCGCCGTCGGCGATTTCCGGCCCCTTCATCCTGTTTGCCGCTGCCGCATTCTTTTGGAGCGCCGGGCTCGTGGCGTTCGGCGTTATCTCCTACCATCTGACGGCCGCCGTGGCCGTGCCCGTCCCGGTGGTCCCCTTGCTCTACGCCGGCGCCATGGGCGCCGCCGCCATCGGGGCCCTCGCCAGTGGCGTCATTTACGATCGCGCCGGGGCGGCCGTGCTCCTGGCGCTGCCCGTGCTGATTGCAGGGGTGCCAGTACTGGCCCTGGCGCCGAGCGCCGGGCTCGTTCTGGCCGGCGTCCTGGTCTGGGGCACCGCCATGGGTATCCAGGACTCCACGGTCAAGGCGTTGGTCGCAGATCTGGTGCCCCAGCCCCGGCAGGGCACGGCATACGGGGTGTTCGCGGCGTTCGAGGGGGCCGGTGCATTGGTCGGCGGGGCCTTGTACGGGTCGCTCTACAGCGCGCGGCCGGCGCTCATCATTACCGTTGCCGCCCTCCAGGCAACGGCCCTGGTCCTTCTGGTCGTAACGCTGCGCAGAGCCCGGCACCCGTCACCGGCTCACGGGCCCGCCGATGGGCGGACTTAGCGCGCCCAGACGGACGCCGCGCCCGAATGTCCCGTGATGATGCTCTGGTAGATGAAGAAGGCGCCTGTCACGACGCCGGCGATCAGGAGCGCCACTCGGACGCTCCTGATGTCTCGAAGTCCACCGAGGAACGCCAGCCTCCGGCCGAAGGGTTCATACGTGACCACCAGCATCGCCGCGAACAGGACGAAAAAGATCACGGAAACCACCTTGAGCACATCGCCCTGCTGGGCGTGCTCGTGAATCAGGGCCGACGCCGGACGTGCCTTCTCCAGCTGCTCGCCTGCCTGCGCCGTCAGCAGAGTCACCGGAACCAGCCCCAACGACAACACGCCCAGGGGCCACGCCAGGTAGGTCCGCCAGCGCGGTGCCGCGGCATAGACAATGGCGCCCAGACCTGCAATCGGCGCGAGCACCACCACGGCGTGGACGAGCAAGATGTGGGCCGGCAGCCCGCCAATTTCGATCAAGTGAACACTCCTCCGCAACCTGGCGCCGCCTGCTCTCATGACGGTGCCACGAGCTGGGCTTTCGTGGCGGGGCCGGACTCCTATGATTCTTGCATGGGAACGCGGGAACTCGAGGGCATTGCCGGGCCGCTGTATGCACTGCCGTACGGCGAGTTCGTGGCGGCAAGAACGGCCGCGGCCAAAGACGTCGCCGCCGTTGGCCTCACCGCGGCCGAGCAGCGCGCCCTGGCAGCCGAAGTCCGGGCCCTGCCCAAACCGTCGGTGGCGGCGTGGGCAGTGAACATGCTGGCGGCGCACAGCCCCGAAATCCTGCGGGAGCTGGCTGGGCTGGGAACCTCGATGCAGGCCGCGCAGGACGCCCTGGATGCAGCCGACCTCCGCCGCCTCGCGCAGCAGCGGCGCCAGCTTCTCGCCGGCGCGGTAAAGGCAGCACACGCCCTGGCCGCCCAGCACGGACGGGCCATCAGCGCCGGCGTGGCGACGGACGTGGAGCAGACCCTGCGTGCCGCCACCGCCGACCCGGGTGCCGCGGCTGCCGTGCAAAGCGGCTGTCTGCTCCGGACACTCTCGGCGGACGGGGTCGACGTCGTCGATCTCGCCGGCGCCGTTGCTGTCCCGGGGAGCCAGGTGGCGGCCGCACTGGGTACCGGAGCCGCGCGCGGAACGGCCGGCGGCGGGGCGCCCGGGGCCCGTGGGAGCGAACCGGCGGCCCGGGCCGCGCACCGCGGCGAGGCTGCCGGTGGAAAGTCACCGGAACAACCCCGCCTCCGGGCCGTCGGGAAAGCACATGTGGCGCCCACGCCGTCGGCTGTGGAACGGGCGCGGACCGGCCTGGAAGCGGCCGAAGAGGCCGCCGCGGAGGCCGCCGGGGACGCACGCCGCGCGGCCGCGGAGCTGGCGGAGGCGATGGCGGAAAGCACTCGGCTGGCCGATGAGGCGCGCGATCTCAGGCGGCGTCTGGACGTAGTTGAAGCCGAGCTCAAGGGAGCACGGAAGCGTCACGAGCTGGCGGCGGCCCTTGCGCAGCAGACGGCACGGGCCGCGGACCGGCAGCGCCGCAAGGAAGTCCTGGCGCGGGAGCGGGTGCTGCGGCTCGGCAACACGCCGGAGGGGTGAAGTCTTCCTGTCGGAGGTCGGTTGCACACTGGAATCATGGAGAACAACCAGAATTTCCAACAGAGGTTCCAGCCGGGTTTCAACGGCGCACAGGATGGCGCACTGTATTTCGAGGTCACCTACCTGGACACAGACTGCGGCCGGATCCGTTCCGAGAGCTTCGATGACGCTGCCGCCGCGGACCGCTTCGCCAGCCGGTGCGTGGCGGGCGAGGACGGCTGGGCCGTCGTCGATGCCATCCCGGCGAAAGAGCGCCGGGCCGCCGCCTGACTCCGGAGCGGCGTCTATTTCGGAGGCTTCACGGTCCCGGCGGGTGTCACGGTACCGGCAGGCGGGGCCGCGGGAACGGGCGCGGCCGCGGGAATGAGCCTGAGCGCAGGAAGGGCCTCCACCCTGTGCGGGGTGGAGGCCCTGTGCGAACGTCAGCTGGCTGCCGGCGTCGTGGGACTGTTGCTTAGGCGAAGTCGGAGACAGCCGGATCCGGGCCGATCCGGCCGGCGTCTTCGGCGGAACGGTCCAGTCCGTTGATGGCCTGGAGGTCGGTCTCGTCGAGGGTGACGTCCAGGGCCGCGTAGTTCTCGCGGATCCGGGACTCGGTGACCGACTTCGGGATGACCACGTTGCCGATGGCCAGGTGCCACGCGATGACAACCTGGGCCGGGGTGGCGCCGTGCTTGGCGGCAATCTCGGAGATGACAGGGCTCTCGAGCAGCTCCCCGCCCTGGCCCAGCGGCGACCAGGCCTGGGTGAGGATGCCCTTGGACGCGTTGAATTCGCGCAGTTCGGCCTGGCTGAAGAACGGGTGCAGCTCGACCTGGTTGATGGCCGGAACCACGCCGGTCTCATCGATCAGGCGCTGCAGGCCCTCCTTGGTGAAGTTGGAGACGCCAATCGTCTTCACCCGGCCCTGCTTCTGGAGTTCGATGAGGGCTTTCCAGGTGTCGACGTATTTGTCCTGCTTGGGCTGCATCCAGTGGATCAGGTACAGGTCCAGGGTCTCCAGGCCCAGCCGCTGCATGGACTCCTCGAACGCCTTCAGGGTGGACTCGTAGCCCTGGTCCGCGTTCCACAGTTTGGTGGTGATGAAAATTTCCTCGGGCTTGAGGCCGGAGCGCTCAATGGCGCGGCCCACGCCTGCTTCGTTGCCGTAGATCTTTGCCGTGTCGATGTGGCGGAAGCCGGCCTCGAACGCCTGCACAACCACCTTTTCGGCCACGTCATCTTCAACCTGCCACACCCCGTAGCCAAGCTGGGGGATGGTGTTGCCGTCATTGAAAGTCAGTTCCGGTGAAAAAGTCATATAAGTATCCTGCCAACATCGGCGCCGTGCGGCCAGCGTCAGGGCGAAGCTAAGCTAGGCGCGTAACCGGGAATACAGGAAATCTCAGGGACTATCAGGGATGCCGGCAAAGCCGGAGCCAAGCCATCACCGGGCGCCAATGAGCGGAACGACTCAGGTCGGCGTCGGCCCGTCGCCGTAGGCCTCCGCAAGCCGCCGCTCTGCGTCGTGGACCTGCTCCAGCACGGAATCGGCGCGCCGACGCACCGACGCGGCCCCCGCCGGGACCGGCCCAACGGCGAGCCGGAGCATCGCGGCCGCCTCAGCCGTCATGGCCAGGGAATTGCCTGCCGTCGACAGGGCCCGGTGAACGCCAGCCAGCGGCCCCGGGATATCCAATCCTTCGCTGGGAAACCGCCGCTGGGCCTCCACGCAGACCTGCCGCACCCGGGGCGCGAGCGCGGAGAGCTGGTTGGCGATGTCGACGAGCTCGCCGTACAGCGTCTCGTCCTCGACCCCCTCGAGGACCTGGTGGTAGCGGTCAAGTCCGCGGTTGAACCGGTCATGGGCGCGCCGCCAGAGGCCTTTGCCGAGTTCGGCGTCGTCCCTGCGGCCTTGCCGGGCTGCGCTGAAGAAGCCCAAGGTCGCGCTAAAGGTACTGGCCCGGACCGTGGTCCGGGTCTGCGGGTTCGGGCGGTTCCGAGGAATCCGCGCCGCGACGCGGCGCTGCGGCCCGGACCGGCTCGCCGTTCTCCCCGATGATGACGCCCGGTGCGATCACGGTGCCGGGCGGCAGCTGGCGCAACTGCATCTGGGCGTAAGCGTGCTCCCTGGCGGCGTGCTGCGCCGCGATGGCCGTCTGGATGCCGTGGAACAGTCCCTCAAGCCAGCCGACCAGCTGGGCCTGGGCGATCCTCAGTTCCGCGTCGGAGGGGGTGGCATTCTCCGGAAAGGGAAGGTTGATCCGCTCGAGCTCCTCAACAAGCTCAGGAGCCAGGCCGTCCTCGAGTTCTTTGATGGAACGGTCGTGGATTTCAGCCAGCCGGACGCGGGCCGCGTCGTCCAGGGGCGCGGACTTCACCTCGTCCAGCAACTGCTTGACCATCGTGCCGATCCGCATGACCTTCGCGGGTTGGTCCACGAGGTCCTGAAGTTCGCTTCCCCGGGGCGGCCTGGGCCCGGAACCGGGTCCACCGGCGTGGCCGGCCGTGGCCGGTGGTGCCAAGGGCGTACCGGGCAGGGTGTCGTCCAGGGGCGTGCCTTCGACGGGCACGTCGTCGGCAGTTTGGGCGCCGGACTGAGTGTCGTGCTGATCGCTCATGGCTTCATACTCTCACGCGTCGGGCGACGCGGACCCGGCGTCCGCCGGAAGCGGAGGGGGCGGCGTCGGACACTCTCGTGCCCGGCACCGCCCCTCCCCCGGCCCCTGCCGGACAGCTGCTCAGCAGCGCCCGCTCAGCGACACCGGCTCAACAACACCGACCCTGCGGACTGGTGTCCTGCCGGTCGGTCCGGTCACGCCAGAACTCCCGCTCAGTCAGGGGAGGGCTGGTGTGTCCAGAGGCCTCATGGTGCTCCAGGTACTTCCTGTAGGCATCGGCGCCCAGCACCGCGCCGAGGTACCCGGCAACCCCGCGGAACCCGGCAAGTACCGCGTTCACGTCCGGGCTCCGCATCAGTGGTGCCCGGACTTTTCGAGCCGCTCTCCGGCCGGGTGCTGGTTCCACTCGGTCACGAGGTCGCGCTCCGCCACCGTGGGAACAAACCCTGCCGGAGCGAAGACACGGGAGGCCCGGGCGGGGTCTTCGTTCTCGGCGTTGGGAAGCCCCGCGGCCGTGTTCCGCAGGGCCTTGATGGTTGCCATCACTGCGGTGACGATGACGATGATGCTCAGCACCACGAAGATGATCGACAGCCATCCCTGGATCATGGTGTTGCGGACCACGGCCTCCATGGCGGCCTGGGTCTTGGCGGTTCCGAAGGAGGTCTTGCCGTCCGCAAGAGCCTTGGCGAAGGCTGCATTGTTGGCGAAGTAGCCCACCGCCGGAACGGGCGAGAAGATCTTGTAGAAGCTCGCCGTGATGGTCACGACGGCGGCGAACGCCAGCGGCGCCGCCACGATCCACAGGTACTTCAAGGCGGTGCGCTTGGCGGCAATGGCCAGGCAGACCGAGAGGGCGATGGCGGCCAGCAGCTGGTTGGCGATGCCGAACAGCGGGAACAGGGTGTTGATGCCGCCCAGCGGGTCGGTGACGCCCATCAGCAGGACCGCGCCCCAGGCGGCCACCATGATGGCAGTGCAGAGCCAGGCACCCGGGCGCCAGGAGTGTTCCTTGAACTTCGGGACGAAGTTGCCGATCGAGTCCTGCAGCATGAACCGGGCAACGCGGGTGCCGGCGTCGACCGCCGTGAGGATGAAGAGGGCCTCGAACATGATGGCGAAGTGGTACCAGAACGCCATCATCGCGGTGCCGCCGATGAACTGCTGCATGATGTGGGCAAGGCCGACGGCGAGGGTGGGGGCGCCGCCCGAGCGGGACACGATGCTTTGCTCCCCCACGTCCTTGGCCGTCTGTGCGAGATCGCCGGCCGTGATGTTGACGCCGGACAGGCCCAGGCCGTTGACCCACGCGGCCGCGGTCTCTACGGTCCCGCCGGTCAGCGCCACGGGGGCGTTCATGGCGAAGTAGATGCCGCGGTCAATGGAGATTGCCGCCACAAGGGCCATGATTGCCACGAAGGATTCCATGAGCATGCCGCCGTAGCCGATCAGGCGCGTCTGGCGTTCCTTCTCGATCAGTTTCGGTGTGGTGCCGGAGGCGATCAGGGCGTGGAACCCGGACAGCGCGCCGCAGGCGATCGTGACGAACAGGAACGGGAACACGGCGCCGGAGAAGACCGGACCGTTGTCGCGGCCGGCGTACTCGCTGAACGCCGGCACCGTGATCTCGGGGCGGACCACGATGATGGCCAGGGCCAGCATCACGATCACGCCGATCTTCATGAAGGTGGAGAGGTAGTCGCGGGGGGCCAGGAGGAGCCAGACGGGGAGGATGGCTGCGATGAAGCCGTAGATGATGAGGCCCCACGCGATGGTGACCTTGTCCAGGTGGAAGAACGCGGCACCCCATTCGGTGCCTGCCACGGCACCGCCGCCGATAATGGCGGCCATGAGCAGCACAAATCCGATCAGGGAGACCTCCATGACCTTGCCCGGCCGGATGAAGCGCAGGTACACGCCCATGAAGAGGGCGATCGGGATGGTCATGCCGACCGAGAAGACGCCCCACGGGCTTTCTCCCAGGGCGTTGACGACCACCAGGGCAAGGATGGCGACGATGATCACCATGATCAGCAGGGTCGCGACGAGGGCGGCGGTACCGCCGATCACGCCGAGTTCCTCGCGGGCCATCTGTCCCAGCGAACGGCCGCCGCGGCGCATGGAGAAGAACAGGACGAGGTAGTCCTGGACGGCGCCGGCAAGGACGACGCCGATGATGATCCAGATCGTGCCGGGCAGGTAGCCCATCTGTGCCGCGATGACCGGGCCCACCAGGGGGCCGGCGCCGGCGATGGCGGCGAAGTGGTGGCCGAACAGGACGTTGCGGTCCGTGCGGACGTAGTCCTTGCCGTCTGCCTTGTATTCGGCCGGGGTGGCGCGGCGGTCGTTGGGCTTGAGCAGGTAGCGCTCAATGACCTTGGAGTAGAAGCGGTAGCCGATCAGGTACGTGCAGACCGACGCGAACACAAACCAGATGGCATTGACGGTCTCGCCGCGGATGATTGCGAGCATGAACCAGGCGACGCCGCCCAGCAGCGCTATGGCCGCCCACAGCGCGATCTTGGCGGACGTCCAGGTGCGTTCCGCGGAGTCGCGGACGGACTCATCCACCGATGTCGGTGGGAGGGACGGATCTGGAACGATCCCGTCCTCGAGTTGTGCGGTGGCGTGCATGCTGCTGTGCGTGCCGCTGTTTGTGCTTTCGCGTTGTGTGCCCTCTGGCATTGTGCCCATGTCTCCTCCTCGAGAATCCCAGCTGGGCAGTCCACCGGTGCAGAACTGCCCCCCGCACCCTACCAATGCGGCCGCGCCCTGGCGGCGCTCCTGCGCCGGGCGGCGTGGTTCGCGCGACGAGCGGTCGGCCGGGCTACCCCTGGAGGTTGCTGAGCTGCATGAGGCGGGCCTCGCAGAGGTCCAACCAGCGCACTTCGGCTTCGGTCTGGAAGATGAGGGAGTCCAGCACCAGGAGCCTGGCGGTGTCGGCCGGGCGCTGGAGCGCGGCTGTGTCGCGGCGGGACTTGGTGTACTCCTGCAGCGCCCGGATCGACACGGCCCGCTGGGCCTGGATGATGGCGCCGACGTCGGTCCCGGGAATCGTGAGGCCGAGCGCGAGCTTGATGGCCAGTTCATTCCGGGGCGGATTCGCGCGGGAAACCGGGGCCGCGAACCAGCCACTGACTTCTGTCCGGCCGGCCGGGGTGATGGTGTACATGACGTGCCCGTCGCCGTCGCCGCCGTCGTTGCGGACCAGCCCGTCGCGATCCAGCCGGTCAAGGGTGGTGTACACCTGCCCGATGTTCAGCGGCCAGGAGGAACCGGTGCGGTCCTCGAATTCGGTCCTGAGCTGGTAGCCGTAGCGCGGGCGGTCCTGCAAGAGGGCGAGGAGACTGTGGCGGATAGACATGGTGCTCCCGGAGGTCACGAAACCACACAGCATACACGCGCCCCAAGACGCGTGTATACCGCGTATGGACCTACGCTATCGTCTTTGCCGCCCGTACCGCAAAACAACGCATGCTCCGGGCGGAATAAGTTGCTCCCGACCTCCGGTTTTAAGCCGGCCGGCGCCCGGCTACATGACCAGCAGGACCTTGCCGACGTGGTCGCCGGAATCGAAGTAAGTGTGCGCGGCGGCGACCTGGGCCAACGGGAACGTCTTGGCCACGAGGGGCCTGATCCTGCCGTCGGTCAGCATCGGCCACACGGCGTCGCGGACGGCGTTCATGATCACGGTCTTTTCCTCGACCGGGCGGGGACGCAGCGCGGTGGCGATGATGGCGGCCCGCTTCCGCAGCAGCTGTCCAAGGTCCAGTTCCGCCCTGGCACCGCCCTGCAGCCCGATCACCACGAGGCGTCCGTAGTCGGCCAGCGCATCGATGTTCTGCTCGAGGTACTTGGCCCCGACGACGTCGAGGATGACGTCCGCGCCTTTGCCGCCGTTCTGTGCGCGCAGGCTCGCCGGGAAGTCTTCTTCCGCGTAGTTGATGGCGATGTCCGCCCCGAGGAAGGCCTTGGCGGTGCCGACCTTTTCCGCGTTGCCTGCCGTCGTGGCCACCCGGGCGCCAACAGCCTTGGCCAGCTGGATGGCCATGGTGCCGATCCCGCCCGTGGCCCCATGGATGAGGACAGTTTCGCCCGGCTGCAGCTGCGCCGTCATGATCAGGTTGGAATAGACCGTCGCCGCGACCTCAGGCAACGATGCCGCCGTGACCAGATCCACGCCGTCGGGGATCCTCAGGACCTGCCCGGCAGGAACGGCCACCTGCTGGGCATAACCGCCGCCGGCGAGCAGCGCCACCACCTTGTCCCCCACGGAAAATGCCTTGGTCACGCCCGGGCCGAACCCTGCAATCCGGCCGGAGACCTCCAGCCCGGGGATCTCGGAGGCACCCGGGGGCGGCGGGTAGAACCCTTTGCGCTGTTGGACGTCGGCACGGTTAAGGCCCGCGGCGACGACGTCGATCAGCACCTCGCCGGGGCCGGCCACGGGGGCCTGCACGTCGCGGACTTCCAGGACCTCGGGACCGCCGGGCTCTGAGATATAGACAGCCTTCATGGAGTACTCCCGATTCCTAACTGGCTCCGCGCACGTTCGCCGCGATCGCCAGGTCCGATCAACATCACTCCCCAGAATATGGCGGGGAGCTGCACGCGTCCGCAAGCGCACGGTGTTTTTGGTTTTTGTGGCAGCCGACTGCCTATGAAAGACTACTCGTTAGGGAAGGTTGTCCGAGCGGCCGATGGAGCTGGTCTTGAAAACCAGTGTGCGGTGACCCCGTACCAAGAGTTCGAATCTCTTACCTTCCGCGGACAATGCCCCCGCCTCCTGCAGTTCATGCCGGAAGCGGGGGCATTTTTGCGCTGTGGCCGCGGCCGTTGCGGGCGGACTCGCGGTGCGGCCGTTGTGGCCGTTGCGGGGGCGGACTCGAGGCGGATGCAGCCTGGCGGGCAGATCAGGGCGGTTCCATCCCCGGCATTCGCCCTGATCTGCCCTGCAGCGGTCTATCGGCTGCCCTTGGCCAGGAGCACGGAGCCAGGAGCAGGGAGCCAGGAGAACGTCAGCCGGACCACCCCTGCGCCCGCAGCGCCTGGCGCACACGCACCAGCACCCACGCCTCACCGGTCGTGACATCTACGTTGTTGAGCACAAGTTGCCGCCACCCAGCGCTCATGGTGCGTTCGGCGCGAATGGCGTCCGCCTGCCGCTGGGCCGGCGTCAGGTGGTGTCCGCCGTCGTACTCAACCGCCAGCCTGTACTCCGGGCACCCCAGATCCGCCCACAGAGGCATCCCCTGCGCGTCGATCAGGACGACATCCGGCTCGAAGGGCGGCAGCCCGGAACGGCCGAAGAGGAGGCGCAGCCGGGTCTCGGGCGCCGAATCGACGCCCGCCCGCACCAGGGCGAGCGCCTTCCGAAGCAGCGGAAGACCGGCCACGCAGCGTTGGCGCGCCAGGTAGCCCCTGAGCTCCGCCAAGGGAAGCTGTGCGGTCGCCGCATGCTGCCAGCGGGGATGCTCGCACACCAGACCGTCGGCAATGACCACGAGATCCTCCAGTGTCAGGTGGCCGGTTCCGGCCAGATCGAGCAGCGTGCGGGCCTCGCTCGTCACGGGTACTCCTGCACGCTGCACGATGTCCCCCGGGTCCAGGGCCGCCCGGTGGCCGATCACTCCCTTTCGGCGGGGTGCGGAGGACCCATTGCGGGTCAAATGCAGGAGACGGGCCGACGGCGGAAGGCTGGATCCTGACGGAAGGGGCATACGGAAGGCGTGAATCTGGGCCGCGGAATAGAAACTTACGACGTCCGGCGGGCCGAGCTGCGTATAGGGCCGCGCACGGGCAAGCAGGGACTGCCCTTGGTTTGCTGGGACCCTGATGCCGCGGCTGGGCACATGGAGGTCCTGGGCCTTGATGCGTCCCGGCGGCAGGCCGTGGAGACGCGCCTCGCCGATCGTGAACGAAGCTGTCGACAGTGCGGGAGGCAGGGGTTTGGCCGTCGCCATTGGACCATTAGGCCACACATGGAGGCAGCGTGCTCCGGGTTATCCACAGGCGCGGCCCACCACGGGCGCCCGCATGGTACACGTTCTCCTGGCGGGCAGATCAGGGCGGATCCGGGCCAGGCATTCGCCCTGATCTGCCCGCCAGAGGCAGTTCTCAGTGCCCGCCAGAGGCAGCTCCCCTAGCCGGGCCCATTGAAACTGTCGGTGCCCCGTCATAGTCTCTCTGTGTTTCCACCACCCAGTCTTACCAGCCAGTCTCCACCCCATCCGAGTCCGGCGCCCGCACAACGACGCCCGGGCCGCCACAGAGAGCAGGAGCCCTCATGCCTACACCCGACCACTCCAACGGCGCACCGTGCTGGATCGACCTCATGACATCCGATGCCGAGAAGGCAAAGTCGTTCTACGGCGCGCTGTTCGGCTGGACGTACCAGACCGGCGACGAAGAAAAATACGGCGGCTACATCACTGCCTGGAAGGACGGCAAGTCCGTGGCCGGCCTCATGCAGAAGCAGGCGGATCAGGCCGCCTGGCCGGACATGTGGTCCACGTACCTGCGCTCGGAGGATGCCGCCGCCACTGTCAAGGCCGCGACGGAGCACGGCGGCCAGGTCTACATGCCGCCCATGGACGTCCCCGAGCAGGGCAGCATGGCCATGATCGCCGACGCCACCGGCGCGTCGGTCGGCGTATGGCAGCCGGCTGAAATGAAGGGCTATGAGCTGGCGGCGGAGCCCGGTGCCCCGGCCTGGCACGAGCTCCACACCAAGGACTACGCCGCCGCCGTCAAGTTCTATCAGGACGTGTTCGGCTGGGACACGGACGTCATGTCCGACACCCCGGAATTCCGCTACACCACACTGGGCGCAGGCCGGGCGGCCAAGGCCGGGATCATGGACGCCTCGGCCTACCTCCCCGCCGAGGTCCCGTCCAACTGGCAGGTCTACTTCGCCGTTGCGGACACCGACGCCACGATCGCACAGGCCCTCTCCCTGGGCGCCACGGTGATCGACGGCCCGGACGACACCCCGTTCGGCCGGCTCGCCACGCTGGCCGACCCCACCGGTGCCATGTTCAAGATCGTGGCTGACACCGGACAAGGCGATCAGCCCGCCGCGGACGCCTAGCCGAGGGGTCCAGAGGGCCTCTCCCACCCAATTACAAAAATTGTTGTAAGAAATACCGGCCAGTCCCTTCCCCAAGGGCTACTGGCCGGTATTCTTCTGTGGAGCGTCCGGTGGAGGCACCCGAACACCGCTCACCTGCAACACCAGTCACCATTGCCCGGGGCTTTCGAGCCGCTCCGGGCAGGCTGCGGCACGTCTCGCTGGGGGACGTCCCGCCGAATGCACGTTTAATCCATACGTTGTTCATTCACCCCTGTTTGGATGGGCCCGGCACGACTTGACCAGGAGTTCAGGCCGGCCACTGTCCGCTGCACCCTGCGGACGCACTGCACCCTGCCCTTTACCCGGGGCACCCTAATGAGAGTTAGAGCGGATGAAACAGACACCCTGGAAAACAGTGCTTGGCACAGCCTTGTCGGCGGCGCTCATAGCGGCTCCGCTGGTGGCCGTGCCGGCTAACGCCGTGGAGGCCACCCCGGCAGCAACCGGAACCTCACCGGTGGTCATCAACGAGGCATACCTCAGCGGCGGCAGCTCCGGCGCGGCCTTCAAAAACAAGTTCGTCGAGCTCTACAACGGCTCCGACCAGCCGGTCTCGCTGGAGGGCTGGTCCGTCCAGTACCGCTCCGCCACGGGGACCGGGGCGCCGAGCTCGGTGGCCGCCCTGACCGGGAGTATCCCCGCCAAGGGCTACTACCTGCTCAAGGGCGGCAGCAACGGCACCGCCGGCGCGGACCTGCCGGCCCCGGATGCCACCGCCACCGGTTTCAACCCCGCCGGGGGCGGCGGCACGATCGTGCTGGCCAGGCAGGCCGGCGCGCTCAACCCGTTGCCGACGGGCTCGGTGCTTGAACCGGCCAACGTCGCCGACGTGCTCGGCTACGGCACCTCCAACACGTTTGAGACCCAGGCGGCCGCTGCGCCGTCGGGCAACACCGACGTCAAGAGCCTGAACCGCAGCAACGGCGCGGACACCAATAACAACTTCGCTGACGCCACGCTCAACGCAGCCATCACGCCGAAGGCCGCCAACGGCGCCGCAGGACCTGTGGATCCGCCCGTGGACCCGGGCCCCGGCACTCCCCCGGCCGCCAAGACCATCGCCGAAATCCAGGGCAACGGCGCCGCAAGCCCGCTGGCAGGATCAGCGGTCACCACGCGCGGCAGGGTCACCGCCACGTTCCCCACCGGCGGCTTCGCCGGCTACTACGTCCAGACCCCCGGCACGGGCGGCGATCTCACCCCGGCCAACCACGCGGCGTCGGACGCCGTGTTCGTCTACTCGCCGTCCACGGTCGACACCGTCAGGATCGGCGACTACGTCGAACTCACCGGCGCAGTCAGCGAATTCTTCGGCATGACCCAGCTGAACGTCGCCGCGGCGGCCGATCTGAAGAAGCTCACCGAGGCGGCCCCCGAGGTCAAGGCCACCGGCTTCGCCCTCCCCGCCGACGAGGCCTTCCGTGAGGCCCTCGAAGGCATGCTGCTGACCCCGCAGGGTCCGGTCACCGTGGCGGACAACTTCTCGCTGAACCAGTACGGCGAGATCGGCCTGGCCGGCGGCACCACCGCGCTGGAACAGCCCACCGCCGTCGAGCCCTTCGGCTCCGTCGAATACACCGCCATGGTCGCGGCGAACGCCGCCCGCGGCATCAAGCTCGACGACGGCGCCACCACGAACTTCCTCAAGGACGCCGCCACCAAGGCCCAGGTGCTCCCGTACCTGACCACGGCCGATCACGTCCGGGTCGGCGCACCGGTGACGTTCAAGACCAACGTAGTGCTCAGCTACGCGAACAGCGCCTGGAAGTTCCAGCCCCTGACCCAGTTGACGGCCGCCAACGCGGACACCGTGCAGCCGGCAAGTTTCGGCGCCACCCGCGCGGACACCCCGGCCGCTGTGGGCGGCAACCTGAAGCTCGCCTCCTTCAATGTGCTCAACTACTTCCCCACCACCGGCGACCAGGTGGCGGGCTGCACCTTCTACGCTGACCGGGACGGCAACCCCATCACCGTCAAGGGCGGCTGCGACGTCCGCGGCGCCGCGAACGCGGAGAACCTGAAACGGCAGCAGGACAAGATTGTCGCCGCCATCTCCAAGTCCGGGGCCGACGTCGTCACCCTGATGGAGGTTGAAAACTCGGCCCAGTTCGGCAAGACCCGGGACGACGCGCTCGCCAAGCTGGTGGATGCGCTGAACATCGCCACACCGGGGATCTGGGACTACGTCCGCACCCCCGCCAACGCACCCCCGCTGGCCGACGAGGACATGATCCGCACCGCGTTCATCTACAAGGTGGCTGTTGCCGAACCAATCGGCGAATCCATCATCCACAACGACACGGTCGCTTTCGCCAGCGCCCGCAAGCCGATGGCCCAGGTCTTCAAGCCCGTGGGCGCCGCCGATGACAAGAAGTTCATCGCGATCGCCAACCACTTCAAGTCCAAGGGTTCCGCCGCCACACCGGAAGACACCGACAAGGGCCAGGGCGCCTCAAACCTCGCCCGCACCGCCCAGGCCAAGTCCCTGCTGGCGTTCTCCGACGAACTGCAGAAATCCAAGGGCACCGACAAGGTCTTCCTGATCGGCGACTTCAACTCCTACGCCAAGGAGGACCCGATCAACGTCCTCACGGGCGCCGGGTACGTCAACCAGGACGAGAAGGCGAAGAACGCCGACGGTTCCGCCAAGCATTCCTACCTCTTTGGTGGCCTCGTGGGCTCGCTGGACCACATCCTCGCATCGCCGGCGGCCAACGCCGCCGTCACCGGCGCGGACATCTGGAACATCAACTCGGTGGAGTCCGTGGCGCTGGAGTACAGCCGCTACAACAACAACGTCACCGACTACTACGCTCCAGACCAGTTCCGCGCCAGCGACCACGATCCGGTGGTGGTGGGGCTGGACTTGCCCGTCACCCCGGCCAGCGTTGAGCTGAACTTCCTGGGCATCAACGACTTCCACGGCCGGATCGATTCCAACACCGTGTTCTTCGCGGGGACCATCGAGAAGCTGCGTGCCGCGGTCGCCCCGGGCGCCACGGCGTTCATTTCGGCCGGCGACAACATCGGCGCCTCCCTGTTCGCCTCGGCGGTGGCCAAGGACCAGCCGACCATCGATGTGCTGAACGCCCTGGACCTGCGCACCTCTGCGGTGGGTAACCACGAGTTCGACGGCGGCTGGGCGGACCTGCGCGACCGCGTCACCGCCGGCGGGACCAACGCCAAGTTCCCGTACCTGGGCGCCAACGTCTATGCGAAGGGCACCACCACCCCGGTCCTGCCGGAGTACACGGTCCTGGATATGAACGGCGTCAAGGTCGCCGTGATCGGCACCGTCACGCAGGAAGTGCCCTCCCTGGTCACGCCGTCGGGCATCGCGGACCTTGAGTTCGGCGACCCCGTGGACGCCATCAACCGGGTCGCGGCGAAGATCAAGGCGGACAAACTCGCCGACATCATCATTGTGGAGAACCACGACGGCGCCGGATCAGGCGCGCCCGACGGCGCCACTTTGGAGCAGGAAATCGCCGCGGGCGGCCCCTTCGCCAAGATGGTCCAGAAGGTCACCCCGGATGTTGCCGCCATCTTCAACGGCCACACCCACAAGCAGTACTCCTGGGACGCGCCCGTCCTGGATCCGGCGGGCCAGCCCACCGGCAAGACCCGCCCGATCGTCCAGACCGGAAACTACGGCGAGTTCATCGGCCAGATCCAGCTGACCATCGACACCAAGACCATGTCGGTGACCGGGTACAAGGCCGGCAACGTCCAGCGCACCACCAGCGCCGCGCAACCGGCAGCCGACCTTGTGGCGCAGTACCCGCGGGTCGCAGCCGTCAAGACTATCGTGGACAAGGCCCTGGCCGACGCCGCCGTGATCGGCAACCAGCCGGTCGGCAAGGTCACCGCGGATATCACGACGGCGTTCGCCGGTTCCCCGGCCGTGCGCGATGACCGGGCCAGCGAGTCAACCCTCGGCAACCTGGTGGCGGACTCCCTCGTGGATGCGCTGAAGACGCCGGAACTCGGCGCCGCCGAAATCGGCGTCGTCAACCCGGGCGGTCTGCGCAATGAGCTGTACTACGCGCCCGACGGCACCATCACGTACGCCGAGGCCAACGCCGTGCTGCCGTTCGTGAACAATCTGTGGACCACGTCCCTTACCGGTGCGCAGTTCAAGACCCTGCTCGAGCAGCAGTGGCAGACCAACACGGACGGCACGGTCCCCAGCCGAGCGTACCAGCAGCTGGGCCTGTCCAAGAACGTGAACTACACCTACGACGCCGCCCGCGCCGCCGGTGACCGGATCACCTCGATCCGGGTCAACGGTGCAGTGATTGACCCGGCGAAGTCCTACCGGATCGGGACGTTCAACTTCCTGGCCACCGGTGGCGACAACTTCCGTATCTTCAAGGAAGGCGCAGGCGCCAAGGACTCCGGGCTCGTGGACCGCGATGCGTGGATCACGTACCTGCAGACCCACAACCCGGTCTCGCCCGACTTCGCCCGCCGCTCCGTGGCCGTGGTGAACACGACGGCGGCCGAGGTCAAGGGCGGGGAGGCCATCACCCTGGCGGTTTCGAAGCTGGACCTGACCTCGCTGGGCAGCCCGGTGAATGCCTCGCTGCGCGCCGAGTTCACGGATGCTGCCGGCACCGTGACACCCCTTGGCACGGCACCGGTAACCGCCGGCGCCGCCACAGTGGACGTGCAGGTTCCGACCGGCGCCGCCGCCGGCGCGGGCACCCTGGTGCTCACCGCCGTCGAATCCGGCACCGTGGTGAAGGTGGACGTGAAGGTCGCAGCCAGCGTCCCCGTGCCGCCGAAGTGCATTCCTCCGGTCAAGCCGACGGGGCCCGCGGACGTGGTGGGCCAGGTGAACTACGGGACAGCCATGGCCGCCTACCAAAAGTGCCTCAAGGGCTGATGCCTTAGCCCGGGCTTCCTGGTCCCACACCACGGCACATGCCCTCCCCTGGCCCGCAGCACTGGACACAAGCACCAAGAGTCCATTGCCCGGCCCCAGGGGAGGGCATGTCCATTCTTGAGAGGCCTGCGAATCAATGGGCATGCCCATCCCTGGCCCGCAGCACTGGACACAAGCACCAAGAGTCCACTGCCCGGCCCCACTGGAGGGCATGCCCAATTTTCGGAAGCGGGCGCGCCAGAGGGCATGCCCATTATTGAGGGCGGGCGAGGACGGGCTAGGGGGCCAGGATGTCGCGGGCGATCTCGTCGGCGTCGCGCAGTGTGCGTTGGCCGCTGCGGTAGACCGGGCCCGACTTCGGCCGGGCCTCAGCGGCGATGGCCGTGCCCCATTGCGTGGCGGAGAGCTGAAGCCCCAGCACGTAGAGTCCCGGTGTCATGGACCCGTTGGCACCCAGCGGCCGATACGGATGCGGGACGACGTCCATCCCGGAGGTCTCCACCGGGGTCCCCTCCACGGTCATCATGAGGCGCGGCCGCACCAACCCCTCGGCGAGCAGCTGTTCCAGCAGAGGCGAGGAATTGACGGCCACCCGGTTCGCCGGTGCCAGCGCCTCGATCATCGCCGTCGCAGACACCGCGCCCGCCACGGCGTTCCCGGCCCGCGCCCTCACCGTGCCCGCGCTCCGCACAGCGGCGCTCGGCACGCCAGCGCTGCCAGCGCCAACAGCGCCCACGCCAACCGGGCCAACCGAGCCAGCGCCCACGCCAACCGGGCCAACCGAGCCAGCGCCCACGCCGACACGGTCCAGTCCGGCACCAAACGTGCCGACATCCTCCGATTCATCGCCAAGGCCTTCATCGGTTCCGCCGCCCACCCAGGGCGATGCCGCAGTGAACGTCCGGGCCCGGCGGTCCACGCCGAATTTGGGGTCCGGGCCCACGAAGCGTACGACTCCTGCCCGCGCCAGTGCCGCGAGCTGCGCAGCGCGCAGCGCCGGCGGTCCGCTCGCCAGGCCTTCCACGAAGGATTCGAACCAGCCGCGGAGGCCGGCGACCCAGGATTCGTCCGTGATGCCGCTGTCGGCCACAGCGGTCTTGAGCACCGCCCGGCCGTGGTGCAGCGCGCCGATCGCCATCTTCACGGGGTCGTCCTCGCCGAGCGCAGAGCGTCGGGCGTCGTCGAGCAGGTAGTCGACGACGGCGGCGTCCAGTTCAGCCCGGGAGTCAAACGAGCGCCCGGCCAGGGGCGCCGCGAGACCGAGCAGGTTCAGGCGGTGGGTTGCCCGGACATGGACGGCAATCACCGATTCCGTGGCGTGCTCCCACTTCGCGGTCGAATGCGCATGCGGCCGCAGGGATTCGTCCAGGGCGCGCAGGAACTCCCCGGGGCCGGTCAGGATGGCATCGGGCTGCGAGCGCGCGAGCGTCGAGTAGTAGGCCCAGATCGCGTCCCGGTGCAGGAGCGGCCAGAGGTCGAAGTCGAATGAGGGCCGGATTCCGGAGTCGGCGAACTTCGCGATCGCGTGCTCGGTGCAGTACCGCAGCTGGACCGCGTCCGGGTAGTAGCCGGTGAGTGTCGCCTTCGCCCGGTAGGGGGTCCCGCGGCGCGAGGCGGCGATGATGAGCGGTTCGCGGCCGGAGGGCAGATACGCCAGTTCACCGTTGCTCTCCCCGGCAACGAACCGGCCGCCGCGACCTTCGGTCAGCTGTCCCATCACGTCGAAGAAGTTCAGGCCCATGCCGCGCACCAGGACAGGTTTTCCGGCCGGCACCACGGCCCAGTCGACGTCGGCGGGCGCCGCCGGCGGGACGTACAGGAGTCCGAGTTCCTCCGCCGCGGAGAGCAGCTCCCGCTGTTCGGCGTTCAGCCGCGCGTCGAGATGGCCCATGGCCAGCACCACAGAGTCGACGGTAAGCACCGTGCCGCCGTCGAGCACGACGTCGAACCGCACCGACGGTCCCTCCGGGGCTTCCGGGGCCGCCGGATCGACCGGTTCGGCGGCGGCGTGGCGGACGGACGTTGCCGTCGCCGGGTGGAAGTCCACGCTGACGCCGGCGGGCAGGACGGTGAGCAGTTCCTCGAGGGTGGACCGCAGATAACGGCCGTACAAGGCCCGGCTGGGGAAGTCCGCCTCGCCGAGCCCGGACACCTCGGTGCGTTCCTCGTCAGTAAGTGCTGGATGCGGGTGGCCCTGCTGGAGTTCCCGCCACTGGTCGAACGTGCGCCCGGCCAGTGGAGGCGCGAGCTCCGGGTCCTCAGGGACCACCGTGGGATAGAAGGATTGCGTGTTCATCAGGTACAGCCGCGACTGTCCGGGCTGCCAGACATGCCCGGGCCCCGCCGGGTAAGGGTCGATCACGTCGATGTGCAGGGTTCCCGCGGAGCCGGCGGAGGCCCAGTTGGCGAGGAGCCGTTCCAGCACGCTCGTGCCCCGGGGACCGGCGCCAATCACTGCCGTCCGGATTCTTCGCGATATGCCCACGGCATCCAGCGTATCGGCAACCCGGGCGCCGGTTGGACGCCCGCGTGACTTGCCACTGCCGCACCGATGTTCTTGGATGGAAAAATGACCACCACAGAAGCTGACCACCCGTCCGCGTCCGGCCAAGCCAGCGGCGCCCTCCCGGTTGCAGGGACGTCCCCCGAACCCGTCGACGAGAACATCTGGCTGGAGGACATCTACGGCCAGGAGCAGCTGGCGTGGGTCCGTGAACAGAACGCCCGCACCGAGGAACTCCTCGAGGACGCCGACTACGACGACCTGGAAGGCAAGATCCTGGAGGTCCTCGACTCCACCGACCGGATCCCCATGGTGGGCAAGCACGGCGAGTGGTACTACAACTTCTGGAAGGACCGGGACAACCCCAAGGGCCTGTGGCGGCGAACCAGCTGGGACAGCTACCGGGCCGGGACTCCCGCGTGGGATGTCCTGCTGGATGTCGACGCCCTCGCCGCCGCCGAGGGCCAGGACTGGGTCTTCCACGGCGCCAATTTCCTCCGCCCGGCCCCGGGTGAGCCCCACCGGCGGGCCCTGCTGGCCTTCTCCCCCGACGGCGGGGACGCGAACCGCCACCGTGAGTTCGACGTCGAGGCCCGCGGCTTCGTGGACCCGGCCGACGGCGGCTTCGACCTCCCGACCGGCAAGGGCAATGCCTCCTGGCTGGACGGGGACACCTTGCTGGTCGCCACTACCGCCCAGGACCTGCCGCGGACCACCTCGTCCTATGCCCGGACCGGGGTGAAGCTGCGCCGCGGCGACTCCCTGGCGGAGGCCGAGCAGATTTTCGACATTCCCGAGGACCACATGATAGCGATCGTGGCCCACGACTCCACTCCGGGCTTCGAACGCACGTTTGCCGTCGACTGGATCAGTTTCTTCGAGAAGAACACCTCCGTGCTGCGCGATGGTCAGTGGGTGCAGATCGACGTGCCCGCAGACGTGAACCTGAGCTCGCACCGCGAATGGCTGCTGTTCCGCCCGCAGCGTGACTGGACCGTCAACGGCACCACCCACCCGGCGGGTTCCCTGCTCGCGGCCGGGTTCGAGGACTTCCTCGCCGGCTCCCGGGAGCTCGCCGTGCTCTTCACGCCCGATCCGCACACCTCCCTGCAGTCCTGGAGCTGGACGCGGGACTTCCTGCTGCTGAACCTGCTCCGGGACGTGTCCTCGGAAATCCACGTCCTGGATCCGCGACGCCCGGGGACGGACGCCGCGTGGGAGGCCACCGTGCTGGATGCCTGCCCGCCCCTGCACGACGTCAACGCCTTCGCGGTGGATGACGAAGACGACGCCGAAGGCTCGGACGACGACGGCACCGGCGGCACCGCCTCGGTGGCCGAGGGCGAGGCGCCGGGCGCAGGGAACGACTTCTGGCTCGTGGCCACCGGTTTCACGACGCCCACCACCCTGACCCGAGGGACGCTCGCACGGGGCAATAGCTCCGTGACCAGCACGCACGAGGTGATCCGGACCTCGCCGTCGTTCTTCAACGAGGCCGACTATGAAGTCCAGCAGCACTTCGCGGTCTCCAGCGACGGCACCAAGATCCCTTACTTCCAGGTGGCCGCCAAGGACCTGGTGCTGGACGGCCAGAACCCCACCCAGCTATCCGGCTATGGCGGCTTCGAGATTTCGCGGACTCCGGCGTACAGCGGAGCGATCGGCCGGGCATGGCTGGAGCGGCGTACCGCGGAGTCCGGCGGGGCCGAGGGTGAGGCCACGCACCGCCGCGGCGGTGTCTACGTGGTGGCGAACATCCGCGGCGGCGGCGAGTACGGGCCGGCCTGGCACCGCGCGGCGTTGCAGGGCAACCGCCACCGCGCCTATGAAGACTTCGCTGCCGTGGCGAAGGACCTGATCTCCCGCGGTGTCACTTCCCGGGAGCGGCTCGGCTGCGTGGGCGGCTCCAACGGCGGGCTGCTGGTGGGCAACATGCTCACGCAGTACCCGGAGCTGTTCGGTGCCGTGTCCTGCGGGGTTCCGCTCCTGGACATGCGCCGGTACACCAAACTTTCCGCGGGCTATTCCTGGATTGGCGAATACGGCGACCCTGACGTGCCGGAGCAGTGGGAGTTCCTGAAGACGTTCTCCCCGTACCACCAGCTCAAGGACGGCGTGGACTACCCGGAGACGTTTATCTGGACGGCGACCTCCGATGACCGGGTGGGGCCGGTCCAGGCCCGGAAGATGGCGGCCCGCATGCAGGCCATGGGCATCCCCAATGTCTGGTTCCACGAAGCCCTCGAGGGCGGCCACGCGGGGGCCTCGGACAACCGGCAGGCTGCGGCCCTGCAGAGCCGCAGCCAGCATTTCCTGTGGCGGGCCCTGGCCGGCCAGGAGGCCTGATGCCGCACCCCCGAAAGCGGTAAGCCACGCGGGGCCACTTCGCGCCCATCCGGTGCCCCAATTATTGGCCGGAAGTGACCCCGCGATGTCCCCGGCGGGCCGTTTTGCACTGCGTGGCACCTTCTGCGTATCCTTGGTTGGCTAGTTAATAGCAATTGGAGACGTGCCAGAGCGGCCGAATGGGCTTCACTGCTAATGAAGTGTGGGGCACAACTCCACCGGGGGTTCAAATCCCCCCGTCTCCGCGTTTGGCCCCGGTCCTCGGACCGGGGCCTTTTGCGTACCCGGCACATGGCGGCCCGGGGCCTGGTCCTGCCCGCGCCGGGCCTGCCCGCGCCGGGCCTGCTCCCGGGCAGATCAGGGCGGATCGGCGTCGTTCATCCGCCCTGATCTGCACCCGTGACGCCGGGGCAGCGCTGCGACGGCACCGTCTGCAGCAACCCGCTCCCGTCCGGTGGCCGGACGCCTCGCGCCCAGCGGCGGATCCGGATGGCAGGATAGGCCCATGTCGAGCAACAAGGAATTTGACGCCATCATCGTCGGCGGCGGCCACAACGGCCTGGCCGCGGCCGCGTACCTGGCCAAGGCCGGGCGGGAGGTCCTGGTCCTGGAAAAGCTGGAGCACCCCGGCGGCGCCGCGGTGTCCGCGCACGCGTTCGACGGCGTCGACGCCCGCCTCTCGCGCTACTCGTACCTCGTCAGCCTCCTGCCCCAGCAGATCATCGATGACCTCGGCCTGCGCGTCACGCTGGCGCGGCGGCGCTATTCCTCCTACACCCCGGACCCTGCGGACGGCAGCCGGGCCCTGCTGGTGGACAACGGGGACGAGGCCGCCACTGCGGCGTCCTTCGCCGCCGTCGGCGCGCCCGACGGCGAGTTCCGCGCCTTCACCGCGTTCTACGCCGCCTGCCGGCAGCTCACTGAAGCCCTCTGGCCCACCATGACCTCGCCGCTGCTGCCCCGATCCGTTGCGCGTTCCCTCGCCGCCCGGGCCGGCGTCGCCGAGGCATGGGAGGCCATGATCGAACATCCCATCGGGCACGCCATCAGCAAGAATTTGGGCAGCGACCTGGTCCGCGGCGTGGTCCTGACGGATGCGCTGATCGGGACGTTCGCCCAGGCCGACGACGAGGACCTGCAGCAAAACATCTGCTTCCTCTACCACCTGATAGGCGGTGGAACGGGCGACTGGGACGTGCCGGTCGGCGGCATGGGCGCGGTGTCCGGCGAGCTGGAGCGGGCCGCCCGCGACGCCGGCGCGACCATCCTGACTTCCGCGGACGTCACGGCGGTCCGGCCCGGCGGCGTCGTGGACTACCGCCACGGCGGCCAGGACCACACGGTAACCGCCGCGTGGGTCCTGTCCAATGTGGCGCCGGCCGTCCTGAACCGGCTGCGCAGCCGGCCTGCCGAGGGCGCCGCTGCCGGCGCCGCTGCCGCTGGCATTTCAGCGGGCGCCGCGGCCGCTGCCGGCAACCCGAACCATCGCCGCGAGGGCGCCCAGGTCAAGGTCAACCTGCTGCTCAAACGGCTCCCGGAGCTCCTGGACGGATCCGTCAGCCCGGAGGCCGCCTTCGGCGGGACGTTCCACATCAACGAGACGTGGTCCCAGCTCGACGCCGCCTACCGCACCGCCGCCGCCGGGTCCGTGCCCTCGCCGCTGCCGTGCGAAATCTACTGCCATTCGCTGACCGACCCCAGCATCCTGTCCCCGGAACTGCAGGCCGCCGGCGCCCAGACGCTGACCGTCTTTGGCCTGCACGTCCCGCACCGGCTGGTCACGGCCGAGAACAACGAGGACCGCCGCGCCGAGCTGCAGGCGGCCGTCCTGGCCTCCCTGAACTCCGTCCTGGCCGAGCCGATTGAGGATCTGCTCCTGACAGATCCGGACGGGAGGCCCTGCATCGAAACCAAGACCACCTTGGACATTGAACGCGCCGTCGGCATGCCCCAGGGCAACATCTTCCACGGCGGCCTCGACTGGCCGTTCGTGGAGGACGGCGAACCGCTGGACACCCCGGCGCGCCGCTGGGGCGTGGCGACGGACGATCCGCAGATCCTGCTCTGCGGTTCCGGCGCCCGCCGCGGCGGCGCCGTCAGTGCCATCGGCGGCCACAACGCCGCCATGGCCGTGTTGGAATCGGAACCGCCCCTCCGCAATGGGTGAACCGGAACTCGGAGAACCGCGCATGAAAGCCTCGTCGCGTGGCGTCCCGGCCGGGGGCAGCTGGAGCCCGCGGCTGGCGCTCTTAGTGGCTGCGACGTTCTTCATGGAATTCCTCGACGGGACCGTCCTGACCACGGCCATACCCAGTATCGCCGCGGATTTCGACGTGCCCGCCGCCGACGTCAACATCACCATGACGGCCTACCTGATGACGGTGGCGATGGGCATCCCGCTCAGCGGCTGGCTCGCGGAGCGGCTCGGTGCCCGCCGGGTGTTCTGTCTCGCCATTGCAATCTTCACGGCGGCGTCGCTGCTCTGCGCGCTCAGCCAGGACCTGACAATGCTGACCATGAGCCGTGTCCTGCAGGGTGCTGGCGGCGCCATGATGGTCCCTGTGGGCACGCTGGTGGTGCTCCGCGGAACGCCGAAGAAGGAGTTGCTGCGGGCCACCGCCTTCCTGGTGTGGCCCGGGCTGCTGGCCCCGGTCCTTGCCCCGCTCGTGGGCGGAGCGCTCACCACGTACCTGTCCTGGCACTGGATCTTCCTGGTCAACCTCCCCCTGGGCCTGGCGGCGTTCCTGGCCGCGCTGCGCCTGGTTCCCGCAGTGGGCGGCGACAGCACGCGGCGCCTCGACTGGCTCGGCCTGGTCCTCACCACGCTCGGGGTGGGGTCCCTGCTCATTGGTCTGGAACTGATCGGCGGCCGCGACGCCGGACTGCTGGCGGCCGCGGGGATCGTAGTGGGCCTGCTGTTTCTGACCGCAGCCGCGGCCTCGATGCGACGGACCAGCACGCCACTGTTCAATCTGTCCGTCTTCGGCGCACGGACGTTCCGCGCAACAGCGACGGGAGGCTTTGTGTACCGCCTGACCATCAGCGCCGTGCCGTTCCTGCTGCCGCTGATGTTCCAGGCCGGCTTCGGCTGGGACCCGCTGCGCGCCGGGGCGATGGTGTCCGCCGTGTTCGTGGGGAACATCGGAATTAAGCCCGCTACGACGCCCCTGATCCGGCGCTTCGGTTTCAAACCCGTTCTGGCGTTCGCATCGCTGGCCTCGGCCGCCACTTTTGCGCTGTGCGCACTGCTCGAGGCCGGCACGCCGGAGCCGCTGATTGTCGCCGTGCTGGTGGCCAGCGGAGCGTTCCGCTCGATCGGGTTCTCGGCCTACGCTTCCGTCCAGTACGCCGACGTCGCCCCGGGCCAACTGCCGTCCGCCAATGCCGTCTCCGCCACGCTCGTGCAGCTCTCCACAGCGGCCGGGATCGCTGTCGGGGCGCTCCTGCTGCGGGTCTTCGAGGCAAGCAGCCACGCCGCAGGAACCATCGGTGTCGCCGGGGGTCTTGCCGCCGGCGATCCGGCGGCGCCGTACCGGGCAGCATTCGTGGCCATCGCGGTCCTGATGCTCCTGAGCACGCTGGACAGCCTGGCCCTCCCCCGCCACGCCGGCGCGGAGGTCAGCCGGCCTGGCCCAGCACCAGCGGCAGAACGGCGCCGGCGCCGGCGAGCCTGAGGGCCCGCCCGGAGATGGTCAGGGTCCAGCGGCTGTCCACGAGGTCGTCCACCAGCATGACGCTCTGGCCACGGATTCCAGCCAGGGCGTCCTCCAGCTCCGGTCCCACCACCAGGCGGTCCCAGACGCCGGCGAGCCGGTAGGCACTGTTCCCGCCGCGGCCGCCGGTGGGTCCGCCGTGATTGAGCTGCAGCTGGCCGAGATACGGGATGCGGCCGATCTCGGAGATCCCGCGGGCCAGGGAGTCCACCAGCAGCGGCTTCCCGCGGGAGGGCAGGCTGATGATCGCGGCCGGCCGGCCGGCCCCGCTCCAGCCCGGGGACCGGGCATCTCCCGCGCCCCATTCCCGGAGCACCTGAACGCAGGCCTGCAGCATGCCGGGGTCTACGGCCCGGTCGGGTGCACCGGCGGCGAAGGCCTCGCGCAGGGCCCCGCCCCAGCCGAGGTCCGTCAGGCGCGCCAGCACCCGGCCGTCGGCGAGCGCTTCATCGGGCTTGATCTTGCCCTTGACGGGCACACCCAGGCGGTCCATTCCGCTGGGCCACTGCAGCCGCGGTTCAAGGACGACGCCGGCCCGGCGAAGGGTCTGCCCTGCGGTCTCCGTGGCGTCCTCGGCGATGTCGGCCCGGAACCAGCGGCCAGCGCAGTTGTCGCAGCGGCCGCAGGCGCGGGCTGTTTCGTCGTCCAGTACCGAGGTGATGTATTCCATTCGGCAGCCCGCGGTGTCCTGGTAGATGACCATCGAGTCCTGTTCATCCACCCGGGCCTCGGCGATCCGGCTGTACCGCTCGGCGTCGTAGTTCCACGGCTGTCCCGTGGAGCGCCAGCCGCCGCCGACGCGTTCGACGGCGCCGTCCACGGCCAGGACCTTCAACAGCAGCTCCAGCGGGGTGCGGCGCAGGTCCACCCGGGCCTCGAGCGCCACTGTGGACACTGCCGTTCCGGCCTCGGCGAGGGCTGTCAGGACGGCGGCAGCCTTTTCCTCGGACGGCATAGACGCGGTGGCAAAGTACTGCCAGATGTCGCGGTCCTCCGAACCGGGCAGCAGCAGGACATCGGCGTTCGCCGCGCCACGCCCGGCGCGGCCCACCTGCTGGTAATACGCCACCGGCGAGGACGGCGCGCCAAGGTGCACCACGAAGCCGAGGTCCGGCTTGTCGAAGCCCATGCCGAGCGCGGACGTGGCCACGAGGGCCTTGACCTGGTTGTCCTTAAGGAGATGCTCGGCGCGTTCCCGGTCCGCGGGGTCCGTGCGGCCGGTGTAGGCGAGCACCTCATGCCCCGCTTCGGCCAAGAGGCGGGCAGTGTCCTCGGCCGCCGACACCGTGAGCGTGTAAATGATGCCGCTGCCCTGCAAATCCTGCAGGTGGGTCAACAGCCAGCCCAGCCGTTCGCGGGAATCGGGCAGTGTCAGGACACCCAGCCGGAGCGAATCCCGGCCCAGGGCGCCCCGTATGGTGAGCACGTCCTTGCCGAGCTGCTCCTCGATGTCATGCACCACCCGGGAATTGGCCGTGGCGGTGGTGGCGAGCACCGGGACGGTGTCCGGCAGCTGTGTGATGAGGTCCGCGATGCGCCGGTAGTCGGGGCGGAAGTCGTGGCCCCAGTCCGAGATGCAGTGGGCCTCGTCAACCACCAGCAGCCCGGTCCGGCGCACGAGCTCGGGGAGCTGGTTTTCCCGGAAGGACGGGTTGGTGAGGCGCTCTGGCGAGACCAGCAGGACGTCCACTTCATCGGCGGCGAGCTGCTCGCGGACGGTGTCCCACTCCAACTGGTTCGCGGAGTTGATAGCGACCGCCCGCACCCCGGCCCGCGCCGCGGCCGCGACCTGGTCACGCATGAGCGCCAGGAGCGGGGAGACGATCAGGGTGGGGCCGGCGCCACGGCGGCGCAGCAGCAGGGAGGCGACGAAATACACGGCCGACTTCCCCCAGCCGGTGCGCTGCACCACCAGCGCCCGCCTGCCGCCGTCGACCAGGGCCTCAATGGCCTCGAACTGGCCGTCATGGAACTCCGCCCCAGGGTGGCCCACGAGCTCCCGCAGCACAGTCTGGGCCTGTTCCCGGGTCGAGGCCGTGGTGTCGGCGAGGGCGGTGCTGGAAAGGGCGTTCTGGTTACTGGCCATTGCTTCAGTATCCCAGCCCCCTCCGACAGCCATGAAGCCGGGGCCCGCTATGTGCACATCCCAGCCTGTGGACAAGCGTGCGGACACAGGTCACGGCGTCAGCGCCGCAACGTAAGATAAGACGCGTGACTACGGACAAGACAAAGACTTTTGACCTCTCGACCTCGTTCAAGGCCTATGACGTGCGCGGAATCGTGGGGCAATCCATTACCGCGGAAATCGTCGAAGCCGTCGGTGCTGCCTTCGTCGACGTCCTGGAACTCTCGGGGCAGACCGTGCTGGTGGGCGGGGACATGCGCCCCTCCTCCCCCGAGTTCGCCAAAGCCTTCGCCAACGGCGCAGCCACCCGCGGCGCCAACGTCCAGCTGCTGGACCTGATCTCCACCGACGAGCTCTACTACGCCTGCGGCGCCCTCAACGCCGCCGGCGCCACGTTCACCGCGAGCCACAACCCGGCCGAATACAACGGCATCAAGATGGCCAAGGCCGGCGCCGTGCCGATCTCCTCCGAAACCGGGCTCATGGAAATCCAAGCCCGCGCCGAGGAATACCTCAACGCCGGCACCATCCCCGCGGCCGGCAGCATTGGCCTCATTGGCGTGCAGGACGTCCTCAAGGGCTATTCGGAGTACCTGCGCGGCCTGGTGGACCTGCGCGGTTCACGGCCGCTGAAGGTTGTGGTCGATGCCGGCAACGGCATGGCCGGCCTCACCACCCCGGCCGTGCTTGGCGATGCCCTGCTGCCCAAGCTCCCCCTGGAGATCGTGCCGCTGTACTTCGAGCTCGACGGATCTTTCCCGAACCACCCGGCCAACCCTCTGGAACCGGAAAACCTGCGCGACCTGCAGGCCGCCGTCCTAGAGCATGGCGCGGACATCGGCCTGGCGTTCGACGGCGACGCCGACCGCTGCTTCGTCATCGACGAAAAGGGCGAGCCCGTCTCGCCGTCGGCCATCACGGGCATGGTGGCCCGCCGCGAAATCGCCCGCGCGCAGGGCATCGGCGAAGACACGCCCACCGTCATCCACAACCTGCTGACCTCCCGCGCGGTTCCGGAACTCGTGGAGCGCCTCGGCGGCCGCCCCGTCCGTACCCGCGTGGGGCACTCCTTCATCAAGGCCGTCATGGCCGCGGAAGGAGCCATCTTCGGCGGGGAACACTCGGCCCACTTCTACTTCCGCGACTTCTGGAACGCGGACACCGGCATGTTGGCCGCCATGCACGTCCTGGCCGCCCTGGGCGAGCAGGACGGACCGCTCTCCGAGCTCGGCCGCGAATACGAGCCGTACCAGTCATCCGGCGAGATCAATTCGGAAATCGAGGACAAGGCCGCCGCGGTCGAGCGGGTCCGCAAGGATTTCCACGACGACGACGTCGAGGTCGACTATCTCGACGGCAGCACCTTTATCGCCGCCGACGGCAGCTACTGGTTCAACCTGCGCCCGTCCAACACCGAGCCGTTCCTGCGCCTCAACGTCGAAGCCGCGGACACCGCCACTATGGAACGCGTCCGCGACCGCGTCCTGGCGCTGGTCCGGGGCTAGCCGTGGCCGCACACCCCGAAGAGTCCTCGAACACCGGTTCCTGGCGCGAGTCCGTGCCGGACGCCAGCGCCACGGACCTGGAGAACCTGCTGGGGACCGGCGTCGGCGCCGCGCAGGAGCAGCTGGAACGCAACGGCGGCTTCCTGCCGTTCGCCCTGGTGGTGCAGAACGACGGCGAGGTCCGGCTGGTTGCTGTGACCCCCGCGGACGCGAGCGACGGATCGCAAGGCGACTTCGACGCGGACGCCATGATCCGGGACCTCCATGAGCTGCTCCGGCAGCACCGGGAGGAGTTCCGGGCCGCCGCCGTCGTCTGTGACATCACGCTGCTCGAGGAAGACTCGGACGCCATTCACGTTGCGGCAGAGCACCAGGACGGCTCCTTGTTCGCCGCGGTCCTGCCCTACGCCGCGAACGCCGGGACGCACGAACTCGAATTTGGCCAGCTGGCCGCCGATACCAACGAGCCCGCCGTCTGGGTGGACTAGACCTCCCTTAGGCTGGGGATATGAAGATCAATGCGTTCGCCGATGTGAGCCTGCGCGCTTTGCTGGTGCTCGCGGCCGCTCCTGACGGCGGGCTCCTGACCACCCAGAGCATTGCCGACGCCGTCGGCACCCCGTACAACCACGTCAGCAAGGCGATGGCAAAGCTGCGCGCACTGGGCCTGATCGACGTCGAACGCGGCCGCAACGGCGGTTCCCGGCTGAGCAGCGCCGGCCGGACCGCTACGGTGGGCCAGCTGCTGAGGCAACTCGACACCCGTCTGGACCCGGCCGACTGCATTGCCTCGGGCGGCACGTGCCCGCTCATCACCGAATGCCGCCTCCGGGCCGCGCTTGCCCGGGCCCGCGAAGCCTTTTATAGCGAACTCGACGGGATTGTGATCGCCTCGCTGCCGACCTCACGGCAGATGACACCGGTGTTCGAGGCGATCGGGCTGCGGCCCGGGCTGTAGGATGCACTCAGGTCCTCGGCCGCCCGGCCTGCCCAGCAGCAGCACCGACTGCCCGACACGCCCGAAAACACCCGATTTGCGTCGTTCTTCTACGGCATGTAGAAATAAGGCATAAATACACGCATTTCAAATGACAGTATTTACATCGCGGTCCGGTTGAAGACCCCCGGGCCACTATCTCAGGAGTCAACATGCTCTCGGACAAGTCCTTCCCCGTCATCGAGGCCACCCTGCCGCTCGTCGGTTCCCGGATCGGGGAGATCACCCCCAAGTTTTATGCACGCCTCTTCGCCGCCCACCCGGAACTGCTGGACGGGCTCTTCAGCCGCTCGAACCAGGGCAACGGCAACCAGCAGCAGGCCCTGGCCGGAAGCATCGCCGCTTTCGCGAGCCACCTGGTCAGCAACCCGGGGACCCTGCCGGAGACGGTGCTGTCCCGCATCGCGCACCGCCACGCTTCCCTCGGCATCACGGAACCGCAGTACCAGGTGGTCTACGAGCACCTCTTCGCGGCCATCGCCGACGACCTGGCACTGGTTATCACCCCGGAAATCGCCGAGGCCTGGACCGAGGTCTACTGGCTCATGGCGGACGCGCTGATCAAGCTCGAGAAGGGCCTCTACGCCGCCCAGGCCAACGGCAAGATGTGGACCCCCTGGAAGGTCGCCGCCAAGACCCCCGCCGGCACCGGCTCCATCACCTTCACCCTGGAACCGGCCGACGACACCCCCATCACCGCTGCCCTCCCCGGCCAGTACGTCAGCGTCAAGGTCACCGTTGCGGACGGGCTCCGCCAGGTCCGCCAGTATTCCCTCTCCGGCGACGCCGGCACCAGCCGCAGCTTCACCACCAAGCTCGACGACGGCGGCGAGGTCTCCCCCGTGCTGCACAACAGCGTCGAGGTCGGCGACATCATCGAAATCTCCAACCCCTACGGCGAAATCACGCTCAAGGAGGGCGACGGCCCCGTGGTCCTGGCCTCGGCCGGCATCGGCTGCACGCCCACGGCGTCCATTCTGCGCTCCCTGGCCGAGTCCGGCTCGGACCGCCAGGTCCTGGTCCTGCACGCCGAAAGCACCCTGGACAGCTGGGCGCTGCGCTCCCAGATGACGGACGACGTCGCACGCCTCGACGGCGCCGACCTGCAGCTCTGGCTGGAGGAACCGCAGGCCGGCTCGAACGCAGGTTTCATGTCCCTGCGCGAGGTGGACCTCCCGGCCAACGCCTCGCTGTACCTGTGCGGTCCGCTGCCGTTCATGAAGAACATCCGCAACGAGGCCATCAACGCCGGCATCCCGGCCACGAAGATCCACTACGAGGTCTTCGGCCCGGACATCTGGCTCGCCAGCTAAACTACTCATCGACGGCGGCCCCGCACCTTTCGCAACAAAGGTGCGGGGCCGCCTTCGTGGTTCACCTGACAAAGCAGCCAGGCCGGGCTCACCCCGCGGCAGGCGCCCCGGTGATCGCATGGCCGAAGCGCAGGAGATTGCCGGGGTCATACGTGGCCTTCGCGGACCGCATCCGCTCGTAGACCGCAGGAGACCACGCCCTGGCCCGGTCGGCCTCGTCGCCCGGCTCGCCATGGAAATTGACCAGCGTGTATCCGGTTGAGTGGGGAGCCATCGCGGCAAGGATCCCGCGGATGGATGCCGCCACCGCCTCCGCAATGGGCGGCACCTTGAAGCCGACGAGGAACAGCAGGAAGGCCGCGTCCCGCCCCGACACCGCATCCGGCACTGCATCTGGCATAACCCCCGGCCGGGACAGTGCAGGCCGGGACAGTGCCCCACCGAGCGGCCGGATCTCCACCAGCAGCAGCGGGCAGTCCGAACCGTCCCCGGTGAGCTCGAGCAGGTCCGCAACAGTCTCGTCGCCGAAATCCTTCAGGAGCGCTCCGCCTTCAGTGAAGGGCAGCGGGTCCGCGGGGTCCATGTGGATCTGGTCGACGTCGAGGTAGCTCATGGGCCCGGCCGTGTCCATCAATGGAGTCGAGACTGCGCGCATCGGGGCAAGCAGCGCGTCGCCGTCCTCGCGGTTGCCCAGGAAGGCAAAGCGCAGGTGCACGACGAACTGGTTCCGCAGCGGTTCGGGTACGAAGTCCATGTCCGGGAGACGCAGCAGGGAGACCGATGGCGAGGCGTCGTCGGGCAGGGTGGGCAGCCATTGACGGAAGGCGGCCAGGATCGTGGCCGCATCTGCCCCGGGATAGATGATGCCGCCTCCGTAGAACTCACTGACGGGAAAGAGGCTGAACTCGAGTGCGGTCACGATCCCGAAGTTGCCTTTGCCCCCGCGCATCAGTGAAAACAGCTCGGCCTCGGCGTCGGCGTCGATCCGCCGCAGCGCGCCGTCGGCGGTGACGATGTCCATGCTGCGGACGTGGTCCGCCGCGAAGCCGTGGGCGCGGCCGAGGACGGGCAGCCCGCCACCCACTGTGTACCCGACGACGCCCACATCGGTACTCGAGCCGTGCAATCCGACTAATCCGTGCGGCACGCTCGCCTCCAGGAGGGTGCGCCACTTCACTCCGGCGCCGACGCGTGCGGTGCGTTCAACCGGATCGATCTGCAGGTCCTGCAGGCGCCGCGTGTTGATGAGCAGGCCGCCATCGATCGCTGAATCGGCGCCGTGCCCGGTGGACTGGACGGACACGGGAATCCGGTGTTCTGCCGCCCATTTCACCGCGGCTGCGACGTCCTGGGCATCTGCGGCGCCAAGAACGACGTCGGGCCGGTGCACCGTTGCGACGTTGAAGGCGAAGGTCTCCTCCGCGAATTCGGGGCTGCCCGGCAACACGACCGGGCCGCCGACCGCCCTGGACAAGGCATGGATGTCGTCGCTGACAAGCATGTTGCACTCCTGAAATCTCGCTGGCCGCGAGCATGTCGGGGGCGCGGCTGCACCCGCCCGGAATGCCTCCCAGCGCCCTCTCCAGTCGGCGGCCGGCCCGGCTGATGGAATGCGGACAAGCCTAGGGGCGTGCTCGGATGCGGCCTAGGGACCTAAGTCCCGGCGGGACCCGCAACAGGAAACGGCGGCCCCGCACCTTTGAAAGGTGCGGGGCCGCCGTCGTTGTCGCTGAGTGCCGGCTGCTACTGCTGAACGGCCATGCGGGCCTTCAGGCCGTCCAGCTCGGCCTGCAGTGCCTCGGGCAGCGAGCTGCCGAAGTTCGCGAACCAATCCTCGATGGAGGCCAGCTCAGTGGCCCACTCGGCCGGATCAACCCGGACGGCTTCTTCAACCTGGGCGGGCGTCATGTCCAGGCCGGTGAGGTCGATTGCGTCAGCGGTGGGGACGAACCCGATGGGGGTCTCCACGGCGTCGGCCTTGCCCTCGAGGCGTTCGATGGCCCACTTCAGGACACGGGAGTTGTCCCCGAAGCCGGGCCAGGCGAAGCCGCCCTCGGAATTGCGGCGGAACCAGTTGACCAGGAAGATCTTGGGCAGGCGCTCCGGGTTGGCCTTGGCGGACAGGTTGACCCAGTGGTTCAGGTAATCGCCTGCGTCGTAGCCGATGAAGGGCAGCATCGCCATCGGATCCCGGCGGACAACGCCGACGGCACCGGCAGCCGCGGCTGTGGTCTCGGAGGACAGCGTGGAGCCCATGAAGATGCCGTTGGACCAACTGCGCGCCTCGGTGACCAGCGGGATGGTGGTCTTGCGGCGCCCGCCGAACAGGATCGCGGAAAGCTCCACACCGTCCGGGTTGTAGTACTCCTCGGCCAGCATGTCGATCTGGTCGATCGGCGTGCAGAAGCGGGAGTTCGGGTGGGCAGCGGGCTTGTCCGAATCGGGCGTCCAGGAGTTACCCTGCCAGTCGGTCAGGTGTGCGGGCACTTCCTCGGTCATGCCCTCCCACCACACGCCGCCGTCGTCCGTGAGGGCGACGTTGGTGAAGATGCTGTGGCCCTTGGCGATGGCGCGCATCGCGTTGGGGTTGGTGCCCCAGCCGGTGCCCGGGGCCACGCCGAACAGGCCGGCCTCAGGGTTGACGGCGCGGAGCTCGCCTTCCTTGCCGAACCGCATCCAGGTGATGTCGTCACCGAGGGTTTCGACCTTCCAGCCCTCGATGGTCGGATCCAGCAGGGCGAGGTTGGTCTTGCCGCAGGCCGACGGGAAGGCCGCGGAGACGTAGTAGTTCTTCTTCTCCGGCGAGGTCAGCTTGAGAATGAGCATGTGCTCGGCCAGCCAGCCTTCGTCCCGTGCCATCACCGAGGCGATGCGCAGCGCGTAGCACTTCTTGCCGAGCAGGGCGTTGCCGCCGTAGCCGGAGCCGAAGGACCAGATGGAGCGCTCCTCCGGGAAGTGGACAATCCACTTGTCCGGGTTGCACGGCCACGGGACATCAACCTGGCCGGGGGCCAGCGGGGCGCCCAGGGAGTGCAGGGCGGGGACGAAGAACGCGTTGGTAGCGGTGATCTTGTCCAGAACCTTGGTGCCGATAGTGGCCATGATGCGCATGGAGGCGACAACGTAGGCACTGTCGGTGATTTCGACGCCGAATTTGGGGTCCTCGGCGTCGAGGTGGCCCATCACGAAGGGGATCACGTACATGGTGCGGCCGCGCATGGAGCCGGCGAACAGGCCGCGCAGCTTTTCCTTCATCTGCGCCGGGGCCATCCAGTTGTTGGTGAAGCCTGCGTCGTGTTCCTTCTCGGAGCAGATGAAGGTCTGCTCTTCGACGCGGGCCACGTCGGCGGGGTCAGAGAACGCCGCGAAGGACTTGGGGAAGAGGTCCTCGTTCAGCCGGGTCAGGGTGCCTGCGGCCACGAGCTCGTCAGTGAGCCGCGTGTTCTCCGCTTCCGACCCGTCAACCCAGTAGATCCGGTCCGGCTGAGTCAGTTCAGCCACCTCTTCTACCCATGCCAGCAGACCGGCATGTGTGGTGGGTGCTTTTTCAAGCAACGGCAGTCGCGCCAGATCTCCCATTACGGTTCCCTTCCTCGGGTTCAGTGGTGTGTCCTAAATGCTAGGGCTCGGCAGGGTGCCCATTTCGGGCCCGGACATGGGATGACCAAGCCGGCTCAAATCAAAAACCGCGGAAATTCAAGGAAGTAGCCAGCCGCCATGCACCCGTTTAGTGACTAAGGTCACATAGACCGGTCTAGTCGGCTAAATTACACCCGCTTCGATTTGTAACTGGGCGCGGCCTCGCGTAAAGTAATTCGAGGTTCGGGGAGCGAGAAGTTCTCCAAGAGCCGAGAATGCGCCCATAGCTCAGCTGGATAGAGCGTCTGTCTACGGAACAGAAGGTCAGGGGTTCGAATCCCTTTGGGCGCACAGAAGAAGAAGATCCGCCCCGGTTCGCCGGGGCGGATCTTATGTTTTAAGCGCCCGCGGTACGCGCAAAGTACAGATGCCAAGCACACCCGCAAAGTACACAGGCACGGTACACAGCCAGGGGCTAGCGGCCCACGCAGCAGGGATCAGCCCGTGGCCTGGGCGATGATGTCCCGAATTGCGTCGAAATGGGTGCTGAGCCGTTCGGCTGCCAGGGCCTTATCCGCCGAGGCGACAGCCTCATAGATCCCCCTGTGCTGCGCCGCCGTCGCCGGGAGGTCGACGGCGTACGGACCGCCGAGTTCGAGGTGGATGGTGCGGTACACCTTCCAGAAGACATCCATCAGGCTGATCAATAAATCGTTGTTCAGCGGCTCGAAAAGCCGGCGGTGGAACTCCGCGTCGGCCTCGATGAAGGGCTCCCCGGCAGCAGCCAGCGCTTCCATCCGATGCACAGATTCCTCCACGGCGGCCAGCTGCTCTGCGCTGATCCGGTCCATGGCAGCGCCTACCAAGCCGGATTCGAGCGCTTGCCGGACCTCCACGAGCTGCAGGGCTTCCTCACCGTGATGGCGCAGCGACAGCCGGGCCCGGAACGTGAGCCCGTCAGTCAGGGCTTCGAAATTGCTCGGCGCCACAAACATGCCGAAGCCGTGGCGGATCTCGATGACACCCAGCGCCTGGAGCGCCTTCAGGGACTCCCTCAGCGTGTTGCGGCCGACGCCGAGGGCCGCAGTGAGCTCGCTCTCCGTCGGCAACGGGTCCCCGGGAACAAGGTCGCGCTCAAGGATCAGCTCCAGGATGTCCGACTGAAGTGCCCGGAGCCGGGTCTGGGCACTGAACCTCGCCAGCGGTATGGCCGTGCCTGTTGTCATGTTGCGTGCGGCCATGGCCGCCTCCTCCCCCAAGTATGGTCCCAACAGTAGCGACCGTCCCCCCCGCCTGCAAAGGGCCCGGCCCGGCATATTACGCCGGAACCCAGCACCGCCGGCGCCCGGGGCGCCCGCCCGGATCCGGCCAGGGCCCCGGCGTAGGCTGGTGCCATGACAGCACAGCTTCTGCGGGAATTCGATGTCATTGTGATCGGCGCGGGCGCCGTGGGCGAAAACGTGGCGGACCGCGTGGTCCGCGGCGGCCTGACGGCGGTGCTCATCGAGGCGGAGCTGGTAGGCGGCGAGTGCTCGTACTGGGCCTGCATGCCCTCGAAAGCGCTCCTGCGCCCGGGAACCGCACTGCACGGGGCCCAGACTGTCCCGGGAGCCCAGGAAGCCGTCACGCGCACCCTGGATCCGGCAGCCGTCCTGAAGCGCCGGGACTACTTCACCTCGAACTGGCAGGACGACAGCCAGGTCAAGTGGGTGGAGGACACCGGGATCGAGCTGATCCGCGGCCATGGCTGGATCACCGCCCCGCGGCAGGTCGAAGTGGCAGGGCTGGACGGCAACAGCTACGCGCTGACGGCCCGGCACGCCGTGGTGGTCGCCACGGGATCCACCCCCAACCAGCCGCCGGTCGAAGGGCTTCACGACGTCGAGTACTGGACCACCAGGGAGGCGACCTCCGCCCGCGCCGTCCCGGCGCGGCTGGCGGTCCTAGGCGGCGGGGTTGCCGGCGTCGAACTCGCCCAGGCCTATGCCCGCCTTGGCGCGTCCGTGACTCTCGTGGCCCGCGGCAGCCTGTTGGGCGTTTTCCCGGAGCAGGCCGCCGACCTGGTCGCGGCCGGGTTGCGCGCCGACGGCGTCGACCTCCGCCTGCATACAGGGACCCGGAGCGTGCACGAGAACGACGACGGCTCCCTCACGGTCGTGCTCGACGGCGGCCCCAAGGACAACCCGGGCCCGGCCCATGGCGCCACGGTGACGGCGGACAAGCTGCTCGTCACCACCGGCCGGCACCCCGCCCTTGAGGGACTCGGCCTGGACAGCGTCGGCCTCCCGGCGCCCGAGGGCGGGACCCTGCGGCTCACTACCGATTCCACCGGACTAGTCCACCAAGCCACCGACAACGAAGTGTCCGGCAACCCGTGGCTCTATGCTGCCGGCGACGCCGCCGGACGGGCCATGCTGACCCACCAGGGCAAGTACGGTGCCCGGGCCACGGGAGACGCCATTGCCGCCCGGGCCAAGGGCGAACTCACCGGCGAGCCGGCACCGTGGAGCCGTTTTGCCCAGACGGCATATGAGCACGCTGTGCCGAATGTGGTGTTCACCGACCCGGAGCTGGCGAATGTCGGCCGGACCATGGCGCAGGCGGAGAAAGACGGTTTCCGGGCCTCTGCCGTGGAGCTTCCCATCCAGGTGGCCGGCTCGTCCCTGCACGCCGAACACTATGAAGGGTGGGCGCAGCTGGTCATCGACGAGGACCGCAGGGTGCTGCTGGGCGCCACGTTCGCCGGCCCGGATGTGGCCGAACTCCTGCATGCCGCCACGATTGCGGTGGTGGGGGAAGTTCCGCTGGAGCGTCTGTGGCACGCCGTGCCCTCCTATCCGACCATCAGCGAAGTCTGGCTCCGCCTGCTGGAGGAATACGGCCTCTGAACCGGCCGGAGCGGCTGCGGCACGTCTGGTTCATCACACCCAACCCATTCTATTTGAACTGACTGGTCAGTTTAGTTAGCCTTGAGTGGACATCGTTCCTGCGAAAGGCCCGCTTTGCTCTGCGTACAACAGCTCTCCGTGACCGGCCGGCGGGATGACCTGCTGCCGCCCACCTCGCTGGAGGCCGCGCGCGGAGACCTCCTGCTGGTCGAAGGTGTCCGCCAGGACCAGCGGACCGCCCTGGCCCTGGCCCTTAGCGGACGTATGAAGCCCTCCGCCGGGATCGTGAGCTGGGACGGAAATACCCGGATCAAAGTGCTCCGGCAGGCGAGCAGCGTGGTCGACTCCCCCGGCGTCAACGAGCCCGAACAGCACCTGAGCGTCCGCGACCTCGTCACCGAGGATCTGGCCCTGGTGCCGCGCCGCCACCGCGGCGCCGCGCGCAGCACGCCCTGGCTAAGGCTCAACAATTTCGAAGACATCGCCGGGCTTTGGACCGAGCAGCTGCCGGCGGGCCGGCGGACCGGGCTCCTCACGGCGCTCGCCCTCGCCAATCCGGACACCGATCTCCTCGTGGTGGACTCCCCCGACCGGCACAGCGGCGATGCCGCCGACTGGCTGCCGCGGCTGCAGGAACTGGCGCACGACGCCGGGCGGCCGCTGGCCGTCGTCGCCACCGTCACCCGCATTCCGGACGGCTGGACGGGGCCCGCCGCCGTGATCGGCAATGCCGTCCCGCAAGCTGAACCCGATGCTGACGACGCCGATGCTGATGCAGCCCAGACTCGCGTAGGTCGCCGTCCCGAAACTTTCTTGCCCGAATCCCTCTCACCCGAAACCGAGGACGCAAAGTGACAGTGCTGCGGCTGGCCCGCTCCGAGCTCAAACGAATGACCGGCGGGCTGCTTCCCAAGCTGACCATTCTGGCCCTGGCCCTCGTTCCATTGCTCTACGGCGCCGTGTACCTCTACGCCAACTGGGATCCGTACGGCAAGTTGAACCAGATCGATGCGGCCCTGGTGGTCCAGGACTCCGGTGCCTCGTCCGCCGACGGCACGCGGCTGGAGGCCGGCCGGAAGGTGGCCGAGAGCCTGGTGGACCGCCATGTTTTCAACTGGAAGACGGTCGCCAGCACGGAGGAGGCAGACCAGGGCGTCAGCAACGGCACCTACGCCTTCGCCCTGAAAATCCCGCAGGACTTTTCCGCGAACCTGGTCTCCCCCGGCAGCTTCGACGCCGCCAACCAGGCCATGCTGAACGTCACCACCAACGATGCCAACAACTATCTGCTGAGCACCATCGTGGACAAGCTGACCACCGCGGTGCACACGACGGTCGCCAAGGAGGTGGGCGAGGAGACCGCCAACCAGCTCCTCACCGGATTCGGCACCATACACACGCAGATGCTCAAGGCCTCCGACGGCGCCGGCCAGCTCGCCGACGGCGTCGCCCGGCTTCACGACGGCACCGTGACCCTGCACCAGGGCACCGGCGAACTCACATCCGGCGCCACCGAGCTGTACAACGGCGAAGTCAAGCTCCGGGACGGCGCCACTGCGCTCAGCGCCGGGGCCGGACAGCTCAGCAGCGGCCTCACCCAGCTCAAGGACAAGACGGCAGCCCTGCCCGCCGACGCACAGCGGCTGGCTGACGGCGCCGCCCAGGTGGCCGCGGGCAACGCCGCGCTCAACGCCCAGGTGCAGGCCATTCCCGGACAACTCGCGGCCGCGGAACAAACCGCGCAGCAGGCCGCCGCGCAGGCCCAGCGGAGCAGGGTCGTGGCGTCCACGGCCCGCCTGGTCGCCGCCGGCGTCCTCAGCCAGGAGCAGGCCGACAAGGTGGTTGCCGACGTCGACGCCACTCCGGCCCCGCCGGCGGCTTCTGCCGTGGCTTCTCCCTCCGGCGCCAAGCTGCAGGCTGCCGCCGCCCAGGTCCAGAAGCTGGCCGACGGTTCCGCCGCCGTCAGCGCCGGCGCCTCACAACTGGCCGGCGCCGCGCCCGCCCTCAGCGACGCCGTCGCCAAGGCCTCCGCCGGGGCGGACCAGCTCGCCGGCGGTTCGGCGGCCCTCGCTGCCGGCCAGCAGAACGCCGTCGACGGTGCCGGCAAGCTCGTGCAGGGAGCCCAGAAACTCGACGACGGCGCGGCGCAGCTGGAGAGCGGCGCGGCGACGGCCTCCGACGGCGCGGGAACGCTCGCCGCGGAACTCGCCCAGGGCGCCGGGAAGGTCCCCAACCCCGACGACGCCCAGAAGGACAGCCTCTCCAAGGTCATGGCGGATCCAGTCGCCGTCAGCAATGTTTCGCAGGCCAAGGCTGGGTCCTACGGCGCCGGACTTGCGCCGTTCTTCCTGACGCTGTCCCTGTGGATCGGCATCTTCATGCTGGTGCAGGCGATGCGCCCGGTCACCCAGCGCGCGCTGGCCTCCAATGCACCGGCCTGGAAGATCGCTGCCGGCGGCTGGCTTCCGTTCCTGGCGGTGTCCGCCGTGCAGGCCAGCCTGCTGACCCTGGTGGTGGACGTGGGGCTCGGACTGAACCCCGCCCACCCGGTGCTCATGTGGTTCCTCATGCTGGCGGCCGCGATGGCGTTCAGCGCAATCATCCAGGGCGTGGTTGCGCTGCTTGGTTCGCCCGGCAAGCTCGTGGTGCTGATCCTGCTGGTGCTGCAGCTGGTCTCCTCCGGCGGCACGTTCCCGTGGCAGACCACGCCCGAGCCGCTGCACGTGGTGCACCAGATCCTGCCGATGGGCTACGTGGTCAGCGGCATGCGGCACCTGATCTACGGCGCTGACCTGGCCATCATCCTGCCCACCATGCTGGGGCTGGTTGGCTACACTTTGCTGGGACTGGCAATGTCAACCGTTGCCGCCCGGAAGAACAAATACTGGACCCCCAAGACGCTGAAACCGGAGATCGCCGTATGACCACCAGCCAAAGCGGCGGCAGCGCGGCAGGTCCCGGGGACGCGGAGAAAAAGCTCCGGCCCGCCCGCACCAACGCCACGAAGCAGAAACTGTTCGAGGCGTCCATGGAACTGATCGGAGAGCGCGGCGCGGCGGGCGTGACGGTGGACGAGATCGCCACGGCGGCCGGGGTGTCCAAGGGCACGGTGTATTACAACTTTGGCAGCAAGTCGGACCTGATTGCCCAGCTGCTGCGCCACGGCGTGGACATCCTCATGGCACGGCTCCTGAGCGTCCGGGACGACTCCGCCGATCCCCTCGCCGCCATGGAGGAGATGATCGGCCAGGCCATGGACTTCATGGCCGAGTACCCGTCCTTCGCCCGGCTTTGGGTCAGCGAAAACTGGCGCACTCCCAGTGAATGGCAGGACACCTTCGCAGAGCTCCGCGCGCGCCTGCTCGCGGTGATCGGCTCTGCCATCGATGGTGTCGCCGCCGCCTATCCCGTGGATCCCGGTGTATCCCGGGGCAGCCTCGAAACGGCAATCTTTGGGGCCTGTTTCGTGGTGGGCCTGGACCGCCAGACGTACAACCCGGAGCGGACCAGGGAGCAGAGTGTGGCCGCAATTATGGCCTCCATGCGCGGCTACGTCGTGAAGCAGCCGCCCACTCAGGCATGATTGTTCACATGCGTCACATGGGTACCAACGGGAAGATCGCCATCGGAGCGTTCCTCGCCGCCCTGGGACTTTTGGTCCTGACCGGAATCACCCTGCACGAGTGGGTGCTGGTGTGGTTCGTCGGGGCTGCCGCCACGGCCTATGTGGCCTGTGTGGCGGAGGTGGTGGTCCGGCGCCGGCACAAGACCCTGGCCGCGAGCGGGGTCGGCAGCATCCTCTTCATCGCGTTCGGGATCGCATTCCTGCGCCAGTGGGGACTGGCCTTCAACCCCGATCCCGACGCCCTGTCCACGCACGTCGATTCCGAGCATCCGGATCTGTACTTCTATCTGGCCGCGGCCGCCGGAGCCGTCACGTTGCTGTTGCTGTTTGCCGGCACTGTCCTGCCCGGCAAGAGCCGCGGCCGGCGTTCCCCGGGCCGGGCTCCGCGACGCCGCCCGGCGCCTGCCGCACGAGGCGCGGCGACGAGGTCCGCGAGCCCGAGGCCGTCCGCGCCGCGTCCGACGCCGAGGGGAACCGCCGCACGCCCGGCGGCTCCGCGGGCGGCGGCCCGGCCCGCAGCAAAGTCACCCGTAAAGGCGCCCGTAAAGGCGCCCGCAAAGGCGCCCGCTGCCAAGTCACCTGCTACCAAGTCACCTGCCCGGACCTCCGCCCGCCGCTGACTCCGGAGCGCGGCCCTTGGCGGCTCAGTGGATTCGGGTTAGAGGTTCGAGGTCTCGGTCAGAGGTTTCGCGGCTTGTCTTCCCGGGGGGCGGTATCCGGGCCCTGTGCGGTGTCGGCCCGGGTCACGTCTTCCCGGCTGCGCTGGTCGTCGGGCACTTGGTTGCCGGAGGCGGGGTTGCCGGGGACGGTGTTGCCGCTCGCTGGCTCGCCGGTGGCCCTCTCGGAGCGCAAATCCGCGCGGGTCGGCATTTCCCTGGTTTCGCCTTCGCGTTCGGAGGTGACCACATCAGGGTCCACTTCGTCGGCTTTGCGCAGTTGCTCCTGCGCGCCGGAGCGGACGCTTTCCGCCTCTTCCTGGCGGCTGCGGGCAACCTGGCGCAGGCGCTCGGCTTCGAGGTCGGCCTCCTGCGCGTCGGCCTCGGCACGCGCCGCCTTGGCCTCACGTTCCCGCGCAGCGAATTCGTCGGCCTTGGCCTGTTCCCGCATCTCGGCGGCGCGGTTCCGGTCCGCGGCCACTTTGCGCTTGCGGCTGATCATGACTGCCACTGCCACGATCGCGAGCACCACAACGATGCCGACGACAATTCCTATGAGCTGCCCTGAATCCACGTTGATCCACCTTTTCTCTCGGGTTGCCTAACCTGCCCCAAAAAACCACTGGAAAAACCACATCAGCGAACAGCAACAGTAAACCGCAGAACGGGGCCGGTAGCTATGGTCTCGGGAACCGCTGTCCGGGCTGGCCTGCGGCTATTTGGCGCGGGGGACCTTAAAGTGGGTCAGTTTGGCGTCCTGCCCGTCCAGTTCGGACCACGACTTTTCCGTTTCCAGGATGGTCAGAGCGCTGGTCGGAAAGCGGGTGGCGGCGTCCATATAGGCGTCGTGGTCGGAATCGCGCGACGCCAGATGCATGGCGAGGTCCTGCACACCGGGCATGTGCGAGATCACCATGAGGGTGCTCACGGTGTCCGGGACATGGTTGATCACCGCCAGCATGCGCGAGGCGGACGCGGCGTACAGGCCATCCTCGAGCTTGGGCGTCGGCGCCTTGTCCCCGAGGGCGTGGCACACCCAGGTGCAGGTCTGGCGGGTCCGCAGCGCGCTGGAGCAGAGGATGAAATCAGGGACCACGCCGTGCTTTAGCAGCCACTTTCCGGCGACCGGGGCATCTTTGTGGCCGCGCTCTTCGAGCGGCCTTTCGTGGTCGGCAACCCCACCGGGCCAGTCGGACTTGGCGTGCCGCATGATCACCAGCCGTTTGATGTGATGCGCGCTCATGCCCCAATCCTAGTGCGGTGGCTGCCGCCAGGCGCCCAGCCCGCCAGCGGCCGCTCAGTCTTCAAGGACAAAGGTCACTTCCAGCACCACGTGCCAGGCAACAACGGCGCCGTCGCTGATTTCAACCTTTTGTTCCTTCACCCACGCCCCCGTGACATTGCGCAGGGTCTTGTTAGCCCGGTCGATGCCCTCCTTGATGGCAGCATCAAACGAGGTTTTGGAGTTCGCGCTCAGGGTAGTAATCCGTGCAACAGACATGTCTTCCTCCCAATTGTCGGCTCAACGGTCCGAGACTACGCCGGAGCCAGGAAACGCAACAGAGTCCACCCCCACGCACAGCGGCTTCGCCGGATTTGGGGCCGTGCCCGTCCCCAGCCGCTCCCAACTCTCGCAAGCTCGAGTCGGGGCCCTCGCGGCAGTGGGCCCCCGCGGTGCCCGCCACGCCGCGGCCCCAAGATCCGGCCTCGCCGCCTCAGCCGCGGAGGCACATGCCCGTCAGCCAGCCCACCCAAAGCGCCCGTCGGGGAATGTGACTGCCCGGCGGAAGCGAAGTGGGTTTCCGCGTAGTGCCGCATCGCCGACTGAGGAACGAAGGAGGAAAAGAGCTGGCCGGATTCCTTGTCCGAGCTTGCGAGGTTAAGGGAGCCAGCGAACGCTAAGGCACGGCAAAGAGCCGCCTGGAGCGCGTGAAACGCGCTCTGGAGAACACGAAAGCGCCCGCCCCAATGAGAGGAACGGACGCTTTGCGTGGGCTAGAAGCTAGATCGAGTATTCCGGAGCGGCCCAGACCACTACTTCGGGGTGCTCGTAGAACCGGTACCCCTGGCCGCGCACAGTGCGCACGGTGTTGGCGAGGCGGCCGAGCTTGGAACGCAGGCGGCGGATGTGGACGTCGATGGTCCGCTCGTTCGGGACCTCTTCGGCGTTCCGCCACAGGCCTTCGAGGAGCTCGTCGCGGCCCACAGTGCGTGTGCCGTTCTCCACGAGGTAGTTCAGGAGCTCGAACTCTTTGAATGTCAGGTTCAGGGATTCGCCGTCGAGGTGCACCTCACGGCGGGCGAGGTCGATCAGCACTCCGGAAGGCCGCGGATCCTGCGGCTGCTGCAGGCGTGCGGTTTCGGTGCGCTGGCGGGCCCCTGCGGTGGGGTCACCGAAGGTCGAGCGGACGACGTCGAGCGCGGAACCCGGGGCGCTGGCCGGTGCGACGGCGACGGCGGCATAGCTTTCGGCGCCGGCAACGAGCGACTGTGCGTAGGCCCGGATTTCCTGGGCAAGCTTGGCGATGGACGTGCCGGCCGCGGCTGCGGTTTCCTCGTCGATCCCCATGTACAGCACGAAGCCGCGGGCCACGTTGTCGCTGGGGGCTGGACGGACCGGGCTGCCGGAACCCGGGGCAATCACCGGGGTGGGCGCCGTGGCGGGGGCGGGCGGAACGGCGCGGAGCTGGCCGTAGGAGTCAGGGTTGTAGCCCTGCGCTGCATATCCGGGGGCGGGGAAGCTGCCGGTGGATCCGGCGGGTGCGAACGCAGAGCGGCCCCCAAAGCCCTGGCGGATCCCGGAGGCCTGGCCGGCCTTGCTGGCGTTACGGACGGAGATGTGGACGTATCCGGATGCAACTGACATGGAATGCTTACCTCAATGTGAATGGCCGTCATCGCGGCTCGAATGCTTCTTTCCCCGCAATGAAATTGGGGAGGGGCGCCCGACTCTGGGCTGGGGGGCGAATGCCTAGAAACTCTTTGGGGTGTAAAAGTTAGGCGTGCATTCGACAACAGCGCGTCTCGGTACCAGCGGGTGTGCTGATCCAGGAAGCTGCAGCTGCAGGTGCTGTTGAGTTCTTGTTCACAATTGAAGTGTGCAACGTAACAATGCGAACGTGCAAGTAACAATGGACCGCAAGTTCCACATAGTGAGACAGATCCGGGAATTGTAGCGCAAGTCACAATTCTGCGACCGCAATAAAATAACAAGTGTTTTTCTGACCGACTGGTCAGAAAGTCGCTTTGTCCGAATATTATTCGGCCCATCTTGCGATGTGGTGGAAATCATTCACAGCATCGCAAAATGCGCGAAACCGGGTCTCTCCACCGTTTCTTGCGAGACGGTCCACGGAGTGGGCAGCCGGCATTTTGCCGCGTGGCCCGGCGGCAAATGCCGGCTGCGGTGGGGGTCAGTTGGACTGGCCGGTGGCGGTCGCCGCCACAACCATGACCGACGACGCCGTGTAGCCGGAACCGTTCTTGGTCGCCACGATCCGCACCGTCCCGCCCGCGACAATGTCCGCCACGCTCAGCTGGGTGCCCGTGCCGCCGGCCTGCTGGCGCCGCTGTTGCAGATTACTCACCACCACATCGGCGCCCAACGCATAGCTGCGCGTGAACCCATCACTGCTCTTGACCGTGACCGAGGACGAACTGATCTCGCTCACAGTGCCCAACTGCTCGGCCATGGTGGTGTAAGCGGATCCTTGCAGCACCACGTATTCGGCATGCACTGCCGCTGAAAGGCCGCCGCCCATCCCACCGGCAGCGAAGTCGCCGGGACCACCCTGCCCCGACATGCCGCCTCCAGCGAATCCGCCACCCGCGAATCCGTCCTGCGCAGAACCTGGCATGCCCGGGGCAACACCTTGGCCGCCGGCCGCCCCGCCCGCCGCCCCACCGGCTGCTGTGCCGGCAGCTCCGTTGGCGGCCGCTGAACTTGAGGTAAGTGCGTAGACCCCCGCCCCGGCGCCGACTGCGAGGACAGCTGCGGCCCCGGCGACGGCGAGTCCCCGGGTGAGGGTCCAGCGCTTTGCCGCCGAGCCCGTCCTGGCGGCGGCTCCCGGCGCTCCCCAGCCGGCAGTAGCCGCAGGCGCCGGAGGCCCTTGCCGGGGCATACCCCAGGCCGGGGCCGATGCCGGCACTTTCGAAACAGGGGGCGCGCCCCAGCCGGAGGCAGCGCCGGCTGCCGGCTGCCCGGCGTCGTGGTGTCCGGCATCAGGCTGCCCGGCTGCATGCGGCCCAGCGCCATCCTGTCCGGCGTCGTATTGCCCGAGAGCCCGGGGCGTAGTCACGGGCGCGGGCGCTGCTGTTGTGGCGCGGGTGGAATCGGGGGCGGAATCGGGGGCGGGCTTGGGGGCTGGTCCGGAACCGGCTCCGGGATGCTGACCGCTCATGGTGTTTCTCCTTAGGGTGCGGATCGGTGTTCACCCCAGAGTGCTGAGGGATCCTGTGCCTGGGCTGTGCGGGCCGACAGCCGGGCCTGTGACGTTCGGGCGGGGCGTTAGTCTCCGATTGAGCGCTGCCGGAGCGGCACCTACGGCCCGGGAAGGGCATCCAGCTCGCTAGGCTGGGATTCACAGGTGCCGCACAGGGTCCCCAAAGCCCCGCCTAACCGGCAGATCGGAGAGTTGTCCCATGGCCACTTCGCACTCCATGACTAACAACCTTCCCCAGCTCACGCATCCGGATGGCTCCCCCATCCGCGCGCTGGTGGTGGACGACGAGCCCAGCCTCTCCGAGCTCATGAGCATGGGCCTACGGATGGCCGGCTGGTCCGTGGCCGTGGCGGAAGACGGGCCCGCCGCGGTCCGGCTGGCCAAGGACTTCCGCCCCGACGTGCTAGTGCTGGACGTGATGCTGCCCGGGTTCGACGGCGTCGAGCTGCTAAGCAGGATCCGCGCCTTCGCGCCGGAGGTGCCGGCGCTGTTCCTCACGGCCAAGGATGCCGTCCAGGACCGCATTACCGGCCTGGCGGCCGGCGGCGATGACTACGTCACCAAGCCGTTCAGCATGGAAGAGGTGCTGCTGCGCCTGCACAGGCTGGTCCAGCGCTCCGGGGTGGCCGCCATGGACACCGCCGAGCTGGTGGTCGGGGACCTTGTACTCAATGTCGACACCCGCGAAGTCACCAGGGGCGGTGAGGAGCTGCATCTGACCGCCACGCAGTTCGAGCTGCTGCGCTACCTCATGGAAAACCCCAAACGGGTCATCAGCAAGGCCCAGATCCTGGACCGCGTCTGGGACTATGACTTCGGCGGCCAGGCGAACATCGTGGAACTGTACATTTCCTACCTGCGCAAGAAGGTCGACGCCAACCACGCTCCCATGATCCACACGGTGCGCGGCGCCGGCTACGTCCTGAAACCGGCGGACTGATCCGTGCCTTCACTTTCCGGTGTGACACGCGTCCCCGGGCGCGACTGGCGCAACCCCTCCACGTGGCATTTGCGCACCCGGCTGGTTCTCGTCGCCATGGCGCTGCTCGTGGCTATCTGCGGCGCTGTGGGACTGTTCAGCTACGCCTCCATGGACTTGTTCCTGACCCGGCAGCTCGATGACCAGCTCGGCCAGGCTTCGCACCGCTCGAGTGAGTTCAGCCGGCCCCCTGCCGGCAACCCCAATGGCAGGCCGGATCCCTTAGACGCGCGGGGACAAAGGGTCGGCACCCTCATCGCCCGGATTGAGAACGGCAACGTCAGCAGTGCAGGCTTCCTGGCCACCGACGCCACCCGCGCCTCGCTGTCATCGGAGGACGACCAGATCCTCCTGGGACTACGCACCGACGGTCTCCCCGTTGATCGCTCGCTGTCATCCGGCGCCTACCGTCTCGTTGCCACGCAGACCCCATATGGCGACACCATTGTCACCGGGCTTCCCCTTGCCGATAAACAGAGCACCCTGACCTCCCTTGTCTGGACCATCACTATTGTGTCGCTTGGCGGAATAGTTCTGATCGGCCTTGCCGGGACTGTGCTCATCCGCCGCACCATGAAGCCGTTGGAGCAGCTCTCCGAGGTGGCCACCCAAGTTTCCCGCCTCCCGCTGGACGCCGGCGAGGTGGCGCTCGGGGTGCGCGTCCCGGCGTCCGCCGCCCACCGCGGAACCGAAGTAGGCAGCGTGGGCTACGCGCTGAACCAGATGCTGGACAACGTCTCCAATGCCCTCGAGGCGCGGCAGGAGAGCGAGATGAAGGTTCGGCAGTTCGTCGCCGATGCCTCGCACGAACTCCGAACCCCGCTGACGGCCATTCGCGGCTACACGGAGCTGATGCGGATGACCGAGCACTTCACTCCCGACGGCCAGAGATCCCTCGCGCGCGTGCAAAGCCAGTCCGAGCGGATGACCACCTTGGTGGAGGACTTGCTGCTGCTGGCACGCCTGGACGAGGGACAGCCGCTCAAGATCTCCGACGTCGACCTCACCCAGTTGGCCATCGAGACGGTGAGCGATGAGAAAGTCATGGCCCCGGACCGCATCTGGCAGCTGGAGCTTCCGGAGGAACCCGTGGTGGTGCGCGGTGACGCGACCCAGCTTCACCAGGTCCTCGCCAACCTCCTGTCCAATGCACGCAAGCACACGGACCCCGGAACCAAGGTGGTTACGGGCGTCATGCGTTCGGCTGACGGCAGCGCCATGGTCACTGTGACGGACAATGGCCGCGGCATCGCCCCCGAATTCGTCGGCCGGGTCTTCGCCCGCTTCGCACGTGCCGACGCGGCGCGCACCAATCCCGCGACCAGCGCCGCAGCCAGCGCCGCAGCCAGCGCCGCAGCTAACTCAGCCGTCGCGACGGCGGGGGCCCGGTCCGGGGGCGCCGTGCGCTCGGCATCCGGCGCTGCTTCCGGTGCTGCTTCTAGTGCCGCTTCTAGTGCCGCTTCTAGTGCCTTTGGCATGGCAGCCGGAGGCAGCCATGGTCAGGGAACGGCGACTGCCGCGCCGACCTCGGAGGGCACGAGCGGGTTGGGCTTGTCCATTGTCCATTCGATCGTGGAGGCCCACGGAGGAACAGTCGAGGTCACGTCCCGGCCTGGCCGCACGGAGTTCGCCGTGCGGCTGCCCGCGGCGCCGCCGTCGGCGTAGCCACCCACAGGCCCCCACCCGAACGACCGGCGACTCCGGCGCAAGCCGACACCCCGCAGTTGTGACTCCTGTTACCAAAATGTGACTTAAGCGGCCGGGTCCTGTAGCGTCTTTGGGGTGCGCCGCCATTGGTGCCGCATATCCGGACGGACGCCAAACTCTGCCGCTTCCCGGATTCCGCTGGACCAGGCAGAGGCGGGGGACCCAGAGTTCCCGGGCATTCTGCTTTCATGCGCCCTCGGGGTGAAGCCGACACGTGAGTTTCCGTGCGGCCGGATGACCTCATCCGAACCCGACAGCTAACTCCGCCGGCGTTGAGAGGCCACCATGACTGAATTCCAAGTACAAACGCGCCCTGACGGCGATTCCCATTCCCGTTCCACCAAGTCGCGCCACCGCGCCGAACCGGCCACGCAGGCATCCGCCCTGTCCAGGCTGGCCACCGGCCTCGGCATCACCGGCCGCCGCGCCGCCGTCATCGCCGCCGCCTGCGCCATGCTGGTGGGGGGCGGCGCTGCCAGCCAGGCGGCAGAGCCGGGGAGCCAGGGCACGAACGTTGGAAGCAGCCAAACAGCCACCACCGCCGACCCGCTGGCCAAGCTCAACTTCGAGCGGGCCCAGGTGGCTGGGCCGACCGCTCCAGTGGAAAAAAACGTGGCACCCCAGATCTCGCAGGTTAAGGCCGTCGAAGCGCTGATCCAAGCACCCGCTGCTCCCGTGCCGGCTCCCTCAGCCCCCGCTCCTGCACCGGCTCCTGCAGCCGCTGCGGTTCCCGCCCCGGCCCCCGCTCCCGCACCGGCCCCGGCAGCTGCCCCGGCTCCCGCAGCTGCGCCGGTCGCAGTCGACGACCCCGCCGGGGCCCAGGCCTACGCCGCGGCCCAGCTGGGCAGCTATGGCTGGGCACCGGGCCAGATGCAGTGCCTGCATAAGCTCTGGACCAAGGAATCGGACTGGAAGACGACTGCCACCAACCCCAGCAGCGGCGCCTACGGCGTGGTCCAGTCCCTGCCGGCCACGAAGATGGCGAGCGCCGGCGCCGATTACATGACCAACTACCGGACCCAGATCAACTGGGGCCTGAACTACGTCAAGGAACGCTACGGCTCCCCCTGCGGCGCCCTGAACTTCCACTACGCACACAACTGGTACTAAACCGGCGCTAACCGGCCTCCACAGAAGGCCCCGGATCCACATGGATCCGGGGCCTTCTTGTGTGTCGGGGGCGGACCAGCCGGACTTCCACAGCCCCCGCACAGCTTGACCCTAAAGCCCTCATATGGGCCGCCGGGAAAGTTGAGCCATGACATTCACAGACCAGGCCACAGGAACCCTGCTCCGCTCCACGGCGACGCCGGCCAGCCCGGCCGCACGGCCGGGGCCTGCCCTGGCCGAAGCGCTTGGCCCGGGCACGTCCGCCGGGGCGCTTACCGGCCCGGGCGGCCGGCGCTCAGCCATTGACACGCGTGCCAGCACCCCCCTGCTGGACGTCACCATTCCGGTCTTCAACGAGGAACGGGATCTCGAAGCATGCCTGCGCCGGCTCCACGCGTACCTTCTCGGCGCCTTCCCGCACTCCTTCCGGATCACGGTGGCGGACAACGCCAGCACCGACGGAACGCTCAAGGCGGCGGAACGCGTAGCCCGCGAGCTGCGCGAAGTGAAGGTGGTCCATATGGCCGAAAAGGGCCGCGGTAACGCGCTTCGCAAGGTGTGGCTTGCCTCGCCGTCGCCGGTCCTGGCGTACATGGACGTGGATCTTTCCACTGATCTGGCCGCCCTCGGCCCGCTCCTTGCGCCGCTCATTTCGGGGCACTCCGACCTGGCGATCGGGACGCGCCTGACCCGCAACTCGCGTGTGGTCCGTGGACCCAAGCGCGAATTCATCTCGCGCAGCTACAACTTCCTGCTGCAGTCCCTTATGGGCGCCCACTTCAGCGACGCGCAGTGCGGTTTCAAGGCGATCCGGGCGGACGTGGCCCGGCAACTGCTCCCCCACACACTGGACAACGCCTGGTTCTTCGACACCGAGCTGTTGGTCCTGGCAGAAAAGTGCGGCCTGCGCGTCCACGAAGTCCCGGTGGACTGGACCGACGACCCTGATTCCAGCGTGGACATCGTCCAGACTGCCCTCGCTGACTTGCGCGGCATGGCACGGTTGAGCCGGGACCTGCTCTCGGGCCGGATCCCGGTGCCCGAGCTGCGCGCCGCCCTGGCCCGCGGACCGCTGCCGGCCTCCTCGCGGGCCCAGGAACAAAGCCCCGGCGGAAGCCTCTTCGGGCAGCTGGTCCGCTTCGGCAGCATCGGGGTGGCCTCCACCTTGGCATACCTGGCAATTTTCCTGCTTTGCCGCGGGATCATGGACCCGCAGCTGGCAAATTTCCTGGCGTTGCTCACCACCGCCGTGGCCAACACCGCGGCCAACCGGCGCTTCACGTTCGGCATCCAGGGCAGCAGCCAGGCGGCACGCCACCACTTCGAGGGGCTGCTGGTCTTCGGGATCGGGCTGGCCCTGACCTCGGGCGCACTCGCCCTGGTTCACGCCGCGTCGGGAGCGGCACCGGACCGCTGGCTTGAACTGCTCACGGTCACCGCCGCCAATCTGGCCGCCACAGCCGTGAAATTCCTGCTCTTCCGGCTGGTGGTCTTCCGGCACAGGCCTACCGACTCTGTTCCGGCGCCCGGCGCCACCGACACTTTCCTCCCCAGTACAGAAAGGGCCAAGTAAATGACGGCAACCATCAGCCCCACCGCCGGAGCCCAGGGAGGCTCCCCGGCCGGCAGCCCGCCGGCAGCCCAGGAAACTCCCCGCGCGGTACCTGAGGACACCGGGACGGCGCCCCACCTGCCGACACCCCGCACGCCCGCAACCCAGAGCCGCCGGGACCGCCTGCTGTTCGGACCGCAGCCACGTTGGGTGCGGCCCTCGGCAGCGCTGTTGCTGCTGGTCACCGCAGCGTTGTACCTGTGGAACCTGGAAGCCACCGGCTACGCCAACTCCTTCTACGCCGCGGCGATCCAGGCCGGGACGAAGGACTGGACCGCGCTGCTGTTCGGCTCGCTCGACGCCGGCAATGCCATCACGGTGGACAAACCGCCCGCCGCCCTCTGGATCCCCGCCCTCGCGGGACGGATCTTTGGCTTCTCGGCACTGAGCATGCTCATTCCCCAGGCTCTCATGGGCGTGGCCGCCGTCGGGCTTCTCTACCTGACCGTCAAGCGGGTGTCCGGACCGGCGGCGGGCCTGCTCGCCGGCGCCGCCCTGGCGCTGACCCCGGTGGCCGCCCTCATGTTCCGGTTCAACAACCCGGACGCGATGCTCACGCTGTGCCTGGTGCTGGCCGCCTACCTCACCACGCGCGCCATCGAGAAGGCCGGCTGGAAGTGGCTCGCTGCGGCCGGCGCGGTGATCGGCCTGGCGTTCCTGTCCAAGATGCTGCAGGGCTTCCTGATCGTTCCCGGGTTGGCCCTGGCCTACCTGTGGGCGGCGCCCACCACACTCGGCCGCCGGCTTCTGCACCTGCTGGCCGCCGCCGCAGGGATCGCCGTTGTGGCCGGAAGCTACATTGTGCTGTTCCAGCTGACCCCGGCCTCGGTCCGCCCGTACATGGCAGGTTCGGAGACCAACAGCTTCCTGGAACTGACGTTCGGCTACAACGGCCTGGGCCGGATCACCGGGTCCGGCGGGGGCATGCCGGGCGGCGGGGGCCCGGGCGGCAACGGAAACGTGGGCTTCGGCGGCACGGCCGGGATCACCCGGATGTTCGGGACCAGTTTCGGCGGCGAGGTGTCCTGGCTGCTGCCGGGAGCCCTGATCCTGCTGGCCGCCGGGCTGTGGTTCACCCGGCGCGAGGCCAGGACCTCAAAAACCCGTGCGGCGCTCCTGCTGTGGGGCGGCTGGCTGGTCATCACGGCCGGAATCTTCAGCTTCATGAGCGGCACCGTGCATCCGTACTATGCCGTAGCGCTGGCCCCCGCGATCGCGGCCCTGGCGGGCATCGGTTCCGTGGAACTGTGGCGGGGCCGGGCCTACTGGCCGGCACGGATCGTCCTGGCCGTGACGGTACTGGCCACATCGGTCTGGTCTGCCGTGCTCCTGGGCCGCGATCCGGCCTGGCTTCCCGGGCTCCGGGTGATCGCGGTGGTCCTGGGCGTGCTCGCGGCCGCGGCGTTGCTGCTGCGGGCGGACAGCATGGCGGCGCTTCCGGCGCGGTTACGCAAGGCCGCCACGGCGGGCGTCGTGATCCTGGCGCTGCTCGCCGGCGGGCTGGGGAGCACCGCCTGGACGCTGTCGACCGTGGCCCAGCCGCATTCTGGTTCGATCCCCACGTCCGGTCCCACCGCGTCCGCGATGGGCGGCGGCTTCGGGGCAGCCGGCAGGGCCGGCAGTGACGGTGCTGATGGCGGCCCCGGCGGGGAAACGTCCTCGGCGGAGCTGACAGCGCTGCTGAAGTCCTCGGGCACCAAGTGGTCCGCGATTGTCTCCGGCGCCACCCAAGCCGCGAGCCTGGAACTCGCCACCGGCACCAGCGTGATTGCACTCGGCGGCTGGAACGGCGGCGACCCCTACCCCACGCTCGCGCAGTTCCAGGCAATGGTGGACCGCGGCGAGATCGGCTACTTCGTCTCCGGCGGCATGGGCGGCATGGGCGGGGGCCGCGGGGGCAACTCCGAGGTCGCCACCTGGGTCGCGGCCAACTACCAGGCCCAGACGGTGGGCAGCACCACCGTCTACAAGCTGGGAGCATAGGCCGCCATGACTGACACCCTGAGCTCCCACCCCGACACAGTGCCGGCGGGACCGGCCCGCACGCCAGGCCCGCCGCAGCCGCAAGTCCCGGAGCGGCGGCGCCGGCCCCTGGAGCCCCGGGCGGCCGGCGGCCAGCGCGCCGTCCCTGGCGCCCGGCAGCTGCGACGGCAGCTGGAACTCGCGGTCCTGCTACTGGCCACGGCCGTGCTGTATCTGTGGAACCTCGGAGCCTCCGGCTGGGCGAACGCGTTCTACTCCGCGGCGGCCCAGGCGGGGTCGCAGGATTGGGCGGCCTGGTTCTTGGGCTCTTCTGACGCCGCCAACGCCATCACCGTGGACAAGCCGCCGGCGTCGTTGTGGGTGATGGGGCTGTCGGTGCGGATCTTCGGGCTGAGCTTCTGGAGCGTCCTCGTCCCGCAGGCGCTCATGGGGGTCGGCACGGTCTGGCTGCTCTATCTGGCCGTACGCCGGGCCGCGGCCCCCGCCACGGCCGACGCCGGCCTGGCCCACCGCGCGGGGCTCCTCGCCGGTGCGGTCATGGCGCTGACCCCTGTGGCCGTGCTGATGTTCCGGTTCAACAACCCCGATGCCCTGCTGGTGCTTTTGATGACCGCGGCCGCCTACGCCGTGTTGCGCTCCATCCAGGACGCGCGCCTGCCCTGGTTGCTGCTCGCCGGGGTGCTGCTGGGCTTCGGGTTCCTCACCAAACAGCTGCAGGTCCTGCTGGTCGTCCCCGGTTTCGCCCTGGCATACCTGCTCGCGGCGCCGGCCACGGCAGGCAGACGGATCCTTCACCTGCTCTGCGCAGGCGCGGCGATGGCTGTCGCGGCCGGGTGGTGGCTGGCCGCCGTCGAACTCATTCCCGCGGCGAACCGCCCTTACATCGGCGGCTCGCAGAACAACTCCATCCTGGAACTGACCCTTGGCTACAACGGCCTGGGCCGGCTGAACGGCGACGAAACCGGGAGTGTGGGCGGCAGCAACGGCTGGGGCACGCCCGGGCTGTTCCGGCTCTTCAACAGCGAGTTCGGCGGGCAGATCGCCTGGCTGCTGCCCTCGGTGCTGCTGCTTGCAGCGGGGCTGCTCTGGCTGGGCCGCCGCGCGTCGCGCACCGACGCAGTAAGGGCCGCAGTGGTCATCTGGGGCTCCTGGGTGGCGGTCACCGGCCTGACGTTCAGCTTCATGGCCGGGATCATCCACCCGTACTACGGGGTGGCGCTGGCGCCCGGGATCGCCGGGCTTGCCGGGCTCGGCGGCGTCCTGCTCTGGCAGCGGCGGGACCAGCCCGTGGCGGCCGCCGTCCTCGCCGTGGCGATCGTGGCGGCCGGGGCCATGGCCGCCGAACTCCTCGGCCGCACCGCGGCGTACCTGCCGTGGCTGCGCTGGGTGGCGCTGCTGGGCGCCCTCGCCGCCGCGGCGCTGGTGCTGGCCGCCGCGGCGCTGGGATTCAAGAGGTCGGGGACCAACGGGGTCGCGGGGGTCAAGGGACCGGGGCTGAAGGCGTCCAGGATCATGGCGCGGACGACGGCGTCGCTCGCCGTCGCCGCCGCCCTCGCCGGGCCGCTGGCGTACTCGCTGTCCACCGCGTCCACGGCCCACAGCGGCTCGATCGTCAGTGCCGGGCCGGCAGTGTCCGGCCGGTCCGGGGCCGGGCTGCCGCCGTCGCTCGGCGGTGCTACGGCGGTCAACGGTACGGCCGGCGCTGGCACAGGGACCGGCGGTGCCGGCCGCGGTCCGGGAGCGGGCGCGGCTGGCGGCCTGCTCGGGGCGAGCACGCCGTCGGCGGCTCTCGTGACAGCGCTGCAGACAGACGCCGGCCACTACACGTGGGCTGCCGCCGTCGTCGGGTCCAACAACGCCGCCGGCTACCAGCTGGCAACCCAGCTCCCTGTGATGGCCGTGGGCGGGTTCAACGGCACGGACCCTGCGCCCACCCTGGCACAGTTCCAGCAGTACGTGGCCGACGGCAAGATCCACTATTTCATCGCCGGCCGCATGATGCAGGGCGAAAGTGGCTCCAACGATGCCGGGCAGATTGCCGCGTGGGTGCAGGACAATTTCACCGCCCAGACCGTGGGCGGGACCAGCGTGTACCTGCTGGCAGGCTAGACGGGCAGCAGGATCGGCGGGCGGAGTGGCGAAAGGCCGGGCCTTGCCGGTACGCCGGGCGGCGTGGCGAAGGGCGGCCTAGAAGGTGAAGGACAGGGCGCGCAGGCCGGCGCCGGTGACGTGGGTGGTCACGCAGACCCCGGAGTAGTCGGGAATGTGGAAGACACCGTCCGGCAGTTCGCCGGCGTTGGGCCCTACCGCCACGGTCCGGATGCCGGCGGCGATTCCCGCGGCGATGCCCGCCGGGGCGTCCTCGAATACCACCGCGTCGGCCGGGGCAACCCCTAGCAGGGACGCCGCCCGGAGGTATCCCTCAGGGTGGGGTTTGCCTTGGCTAACGTCCTCGGACGAGACCGAGACGGCAGGGACGCGGATCCCCGCAGCAGCCATCCGGACCTCGGCCAGGTCCCTGGAAGCGCTCGTCACGAGCGCTACGGCATCCGGCGGCAGGCTCGCCAGCAGCTTCGGCGCGCCGGGCACCGGAACAATCCCTCGGGTCTCGGCCAGCTCCATCCGCCCCAGTTCGGCGGCGAGGGCTTGGATGTCGGAACCGGCCGGGGCGAACCTGCGGACCGTGTCCATGGCCCGGACACCATGGGAGGAGCGCAGGATCTCGCCGATATCCAGTCCGTAGCGCCCCGCAAATGTGGTCCATACCTGCTCCACGATGCTGGTGGAATCCACTAACGTGCCGTCCATGTCGAACAGGACGGCGCGGGCGGTCAGGGTGGCAGTACTGGAACGGGCTGGAAGGCTCATGCCTCTATCCTGCCGCATGGCCCCGGCTCACCCCTGGCGCACGGCCCCCAGCGGCCCGCAGCGAAGCCGCCACGGGCAGCCGGGTTGGATCAGCCGTTGGGCCGGTTGGGGATGTACTGCACGGCCCACTTGTTGCCGTCGGGGTCGGCGAAGTGGACGAAGTGCCCCCAGTCCTGGACGTCGACGTCGCTGACGTCCACGCCGTTGTCCTTGAGCTGCTTGTGCGCGGCCTGGATGTCGCTGACCACAAGCTGCAGGCTGGGAGCCGTACCGGGCGGGGCGTCGTTGAGGCCCTCGCCGATGGCAATCGAGCAGCCGGAGCCCGGCGGCGTCAGCTGGACGAACCGGATGCCGTCCATGGGCCGCTCGTCGTAGTCGGCGTTGAAGCCCACCTTGTTGACATAGAAATCCTTGGCCCGGTCCACATCGGACACCGGCACAAACACGAGTTCAAGTTTCCAATCCATGGCGCACACGCTAGCGCGGACCGCGGCAATGCGGAAGGGACCCCCGGCGAACTGGACCTAGCCGGCGATGCCGTACAGGCGGTCTCCAGCGTCGCCCAGGCCGGGCACGATGTAGGACTTCTCGTTGAGCTTCTCGTCGATCGAGGCCAGGACGATTGTCACGTCGGAGTCGGAGAGCTCTTCCTCCAGCTTGGCCAGGCCCTCCGGGGCGGCGAGGAGGCAGATGCACGTGATGTCGGAGGCGCCCCGCTTGAAGAGGAACTTGATGGCCTCACGCAGGGTTCCGCCGGTGGCCAGCATGGGATCGAGGACGAAGATCTGCCGGTCCGTGAGGTCCTCCGGGAGGCGCTCGGCGTACGTGATGATGTCCAGGGTCTCTTCGTCGCGGGCCATGCCCAGAAAGCCGACCTCGGCGGTGGGTACCAGCTTGGTCATGCCCTCGAGCATGCCCAGCCCGGCCCGGAGAATCGGGACCACCAGAGGGGTTGGCTTGGTGAAGTAAGTTCCGATGGTGGTGCTGACGGGCGTCTCGATGGTCTTCGGTTCAGTGCGGACGTCACGCGTGGCTTCGTAGGCAAGGAGCGTTACAAGCTCCTCGGTAAGCTGGCGGAAAACCGGGGACGGGGTGTTCTTGTCCCGCAGAACGGTGAGCTTATGGGCGACCAGCGGGTGGTCCACAACGAGAGTGCGCATGGGTCAAAACTATCACCCGGAGGCGGAGGACCGTCCCGCAGTGCCGGGGGTATCGGCGTCGTTCGCGTCGGCCGGAGCAGCGGCGCTGGCGGCGCCATCACCGCGGCCGGCGGCACCGTTATGGAGGTGGGCGGGATGCTCGAAGGTCGGCGCGTCCCCGGCGTGTTCCCGGCGCCGCAGCGCATGGAAGAACCGGTGCGCCATGATCACAATCCCCACCCAGGCCAGCCCGATGACCCAGCCGACGATCACGTCGGTGAGCCAGTGATGGCCCAGATAGACCCGGCTGAGGCCCATCGCGACGATGAAGATCACACCAGCGGCGATCAGGCCGATCCGGGCGCTGGTCCGTTTGATCTGCAGGCAGGCCAGGTACACCACGAGCGCGATCACCACCGTGGTGTTCAGCGTGTGACCGCTCGGGAACGACGGCGAAGTCTCGTAGGGCGGCACCGCGTCGGCATGGTCCGGGCGGACGCGGCCGATCATTTTCTTGCCCAGGGTTGTGGCCGTCACCGACGCGGCGGCCGCGCCGCCGATCAGGATCAGCGGCCGCCAGCTCCGGGAGGTGAAGATCAGCAACGCCGTCAGGATGCTGCCCAGGATGGGCATCCCGATGCCGCCGCCGATGTTGGTGAACCCGGTGATAAAGGCGTCCAGACCGGGGCTGCGCAACTGTTCCATGAACGCCAGGGCCGGCTTGTCCAGGTTCGCGAGGCCGGCGTCGTCCACCACGTTGTCGTAGACCTCGGCACTCACCAGCGCCAGGATCACCACCACCACGCCGCCTACGAGCATCGTGATCCACAGCGCCGCGTAGGGCACCACCCATTTGCCCCAGCGATGCGCCAACCAGTTCTCTGTTCCGGTGGTCACGGCCGTCTCCCGACTACTTGACTACATAAACTACTGGGGCTGAACAGCAGAGCTGAACAGCATGCTTAGGATCGAAACTATCATTGACCCATGACTGCCCCTGAGCCCCGCCATGCCCAATGGATGAGCCTTGCCCTGGCGGAGGCCCGGAAGGCGCTGGCCACCGCGGACGTGCCGATCGGCGCCGTCGTGATCGGACCGGACGGTTCCGTGCTGGGCACCGGGCGAAACGAACGCGAGGCCCTGGGGGACCCGACGGCCCATGCCGAGATGGTCGCCATCCGGGAGGCCGCCGCGCGGTTGCGGGCGTACCGTGCCCAGGAAGGCAAGGGCGACGACGGCTGGCGGCTGGAGGACTGCACGCTGGTGGTGACTCTGGAACCGTGCGCTATGTGCGCGGGTGCGATCGTCCTCGCAAGGATTCCGCGGGTGGTGTTCGGTGCCTGGGACGAGAAGGCCGGCGCCGCGGGTTCCGTGTTCGACATCCTCCGAGAGCGCCGGCTCAACCACTGGGTGGAAGTCGTTGCAGGCGTCCGTGAGCAGGAGTGCGCCGCGCTGCTGCGGGATTTCTTCGCCGGGCACCGCGCCTGATCCGTTCCGGCTAGCTTGCGCCGTCGGCAGATGACGCGGCGGCCGATGACGCTGCCGCTACGGCAGAAGCCGCGAGCGCGTCGATCCGCTTCTGGCGGGAGGCCGGCGAGTCCAGGCTGAAGGCCCGGAAATCACCGAGGTCCTCGCGGATCCAGGCTTCCACCTCGGCGATCCGCTGCGTGATGGCGGGCGTGGGGCCATGGAACAGCCAGGGCACGATCCTCCCCTTGGCCGGATCGTACTGCCAGAGCCCGATGATCCTGCCGCGGTCCAGGATTGGGTGGTCCGGGAGATCGGCCTGCAGCGCGAGAGATCCCAGCGCCGGTCTGTGCTGGTCTTCCTCCGCGAGCAGGTCCGCCGCGTTGCGCCGCAGCAGGAACAGGGAGTCCGTTCCGGCGAGCAGCTGGATCTGTTCCCCCGCCGGCCCCTCGAACGCGGCGAGGCGACCGACGTCCGCGGGCAGCATCCACAGCGGGTCGCCCCCGGCCTCGGGCAGCGCGGTGGACACCTCGATGGCGCCGACGGCGGCGAGCGCCGCCTTACTTTGCGCGACGGTGAACCCCGTGAACCACTGCGATTGCTTGAAGGTGGCTCCCCCGGTCCAGCCCAGGTAGCGGCGGACCAGCTCGGTGCGCGCGGCGTCGTCGTCGAGGCCGCTGGGCGCCAAGCCCCAGGGCTCGTAGGCGTAGCGCTGCTGATCCAGGCGGCCGTTGGCCGGGACGCGGCGGATCTTGCCCTGCGCCTGCAGGATCCCCAGGGCGGTGGGCAGCGTGGTGGTCGCGCCCTTCTTCTTGCCTTCCTCGCCGAGGTTCCGGACCGAGTCGCCCAGTTCTTCCTTGAGCTGGCGCGGATCCATCGGTCCCTCCGCCTCGGCGAGCACGTGCAGCACCTGCTCCTCCAGGAGCGTGATTTCGCCCCGTTCCACGCCCAGCCGGCCGAGCACCCGGATGGCTTCGGCGGCGTCCTTGCCCAGCTTCAGCGCCCAGGCGAAGTCGTCCCGGCCCAGGACGTAGGTGCAGCCGCGGGCGACGGGGAGTTCCAGGATCCGGTGGGCGAGGACGTCGGCGTCCACCTGTTCGCGGCGGATGCCGGCGCGGGCGAAGAGCGTGAGGTAGGGGTTGGCGCCGCCCACGGACCGGGCCCAGCCCGCCCGGGCCAGAACCTGCTCCGCCGTGCAGCCGGCCAGCGAGCCGTCCAGGCCCTGCCGGTGCCAGGCCCACGCCCGGAGCCGCTCCGGAGTCAGGGTCTGCGGCTCCGGCAGATTGACGGGCTCTTCTACCGACGGCGATTGCGTGGCGACAGGGTGGCTGCTCATGGGCTCATTCTCCAACAGCTTCTCTGCCAGCGGTATCAAGAAGCCGTATCAACCTGGGCCACCGGTTTCCCGGTGTCGCCGGTTTCCGGGGATTCGGTCGATTCCGTCGATTCCGTCGACAGGAGCTCCAGAACGGTCCGGGCAGTGGCGTCCCAGCCGGGCAACCGGCCCCGTGCATCCGCTGCCGCGTCCCGCCAGCGTTCCCTGAGTGCTTCGTCGCCCAGCCAGCGGCGGAGCAGGTCCGCCAGCGGGGCGGGGTCCGTTCCGAGCCCGACGGCGGCACCCGGCAGCGGCGTATCCGGTACCGGCACGTCCGGTCGGCTGACCGGTCGGTTGTCCGGCCGGTTGTCCGGCCCCGGCGCGCTCGGCCGGCTGCCGGCGCCGAGCGCCTCAACGGCTCCGGTCCCCTCGCGCACCACCACGGGAATGCCGCGGGCCAGCGATTCGGTGACCACCAGGCCGTAGGTTTCGGCCCGGGAAATCAGCAGGCTGAGATCGGCCGCGTCCCATTCAGCCTCCAGCGCCGGGCCCCGGAGCTCGCCCGGGATGCTGACCCGCCCAGCCAGGCCCAGACATTCCACGGAGTTCCGGAGCTGCGCCGCATATGCCGGGTGGGCGGTATCCGAGCCGATGAGGGACGCCGTCCAGGGCAAATCCGTGAGCCGGGCGAGCGCGTCCAGCAGGAGCGACTGGTCCTTGTTCTCCAGCAATGCGGCCACGGCGATGATGTGCGGCACGCCGGCGCCGGCGGACAGGCTGCCTGCCGCCAACGGGGCGGGCGCAGTACCGGGCAGGGCCACCCTGATGCCGTCCAGGCCGTGCCGGGCACGGATGCCCGCCGCGGCCGAGCCGCTTGTGCAGATGACACCGGCCGCGGCCTGCAGGGCCCTGCGTTCGCGCTCGGAATTGTCCGGCAAGGGCATGTGCAGCAGGATCCAGACCTGCTGCCCGGCGGCCGCGGCCTCCTCCAGTTCGTCGGGCGCACCGCAGGCGAGGAGGCTATCGACCACCATCACGGACCCAGTCGCGGAACCCGGGTTTGTGGACTCCGCATTCAGCAGCCGGGCCAGGCGCCGCCGGTCCCCCGCGCTGCCTCCCGGCCAGTCGCCGTCGAGCGGGCAGGTTTCCACTACGGCGCCGAGGGCGGTCAGTTCCCGGGCGAGCGCCGCGTTGTAGACGTTGCCGCCGGAGTTGTGCCGGACGTTGCCGGGCACCACAAGCCGGAGGCGGGGGCTGGCCGGCGGCATCTGCGGCGCCTAGCGGGCGTCGAAGTCCAGCGAGAAGCCGGCCCAGGCATCGGGGGTTTCGCGCAGGGTGACGTCCAGCCCGGCGAGCTCGCGCCCGTCGTTGCCGACGCGGATCTGCGCGGCGACGGCGTCGGCGATGTACCGGGCGAGGGCCTCGGTGGTGCTCAGCTTGCCGACGAAGTCGGGGTGCTCGTCGAGGTTTTTGTAGTTCAGCCCCTCGAGGACTTTGTCCACCACGTCCCCCGCCGCGCCGATGTCCAGCACAATCGCATCGTCATTGAGCTCACGACGGCGGAAGGTCACCTCCGTGACGAACGTGGCCCCGTGCAGGCCCTGGGCTGGGCCGAAGGCTTCGCGCGGAAGGCTGTGGGCGATCATGAAGTTGCGGCGGACTGTCAGGCTGAACACGGGCTACCTCGCGGCTTTGGTGGGCTGGGCTGGGGCGGATGGGTCTGGGGTGAAAGAGACTTTGGCGGACGGGTATTCGATGACGTGGCAGAGGGCGTCCAGGGTCCCGTCGGCGAGCCGCTGGACAGCGCCGGGGAGCTCCTCGAACGTCGAGGATCCGGTCAGGAAGACGTCATAGACCGGGTCCTGCAGCAGGGACACGGCGAGCGCGAGGCGCTCGGCGTTGGTGCGGCGGTGCCGGCGGGCGCGGGCCACCATCCCCACCTGGCTGGCCCGGATGGACAGGCGGCGGGCATGGAAGTCCTCCCCCAGCGGCAGGGAGATCTTCCGGTCGGCGTACCAGGACATTTCGATGATGTCTCCGTCGTCGCCCACCAACTGCAGGCTTCGCTGCAGGCCTTCCTGCGAGGCCGAGCAGTGGATCACGATGTCGCAGTCCGGGAGGGCGTCGTCGGGGTGGCTGAAGTCGACGCCGAGGGCGTCTGCGAACGCGCGTTTGGCGGGGTCGACGTCGATCAGCTGCAGCCGCGCCAGCGGAAAGCCGGCCAGGAGCCTGGCCACCATGCCGCCGACGAGTCCGGCCCCGATCACGGCGACGCGGTCGCCCAAGCGGGGCCCGGCCTCCCAGATTCCGTTAATGGCGGTTTCCACCGTGCCGGTCAGCACCGCGCGGCGGGCCGGGACGCCGTCGGGAATCACCGTGAGTGATTCGACCGGGACGATGAAGCGGTCCTGGTGCGGGTAGAGGCAGAAGACGGTCTTACCCGCCCAGCCCTCCGGACCGTCCTCGACCACCCCCACGGTGAGATAGCCGAATTTCACCGGGTACGGGAAGTCCCCCTCCTGGTTGGGGGCGGCCATGGCCCCGGCGACGCACGCCGGGACGCTGGCGTGGTGGACCACCAGCTCGGTGCCCTTGCTGATGCCCGAATACAGGGTCCGGACCAGCGCCTCCCCGGGGCCGGGTGCGGGCAGGTCCTCGCTGCGGAGCTCGCCTTGTTCCGGGCCGACGGTCCAGTAGGCGGTGGCCGTGGCCTGCCGTTCAGAAGTAGTCATTGTGCTTACGAATCTAGTGCCCGCGCTGTTCGCGGGGAAGGGCGCCGCGCGCGTTTGCTGCATGGTGCGGGTGCCGTTGTGGCTCGTTTTGTGGATGGGCGCCTTGCTCCGGTACCCTAGTCAGGTTGGTGACGTGTCCGAGCGGCCGAAGGTGCAACACTCGAAATGTTGTTTGGTGTAAAAGCCAACGTGGGTTCAAATCCCACCGTCACCGCCAAATGAGAAAGGCCCTGCTCCCCTTATAAACAAAGGGAAGCGGGGCCTTTTGTTTTGCCCAATTTAGGCCGGTGGGCACATTTTGGGCACATTCGCCAGAGATACGGCGTGATCTAGAGCGTCTGCCGTCGCGGAGCGCTGGAATCCCTCGTACATTCTTGTGAGCTGGGCTGACGATGGCCGGCACGCGCATTGGGCTTGGATCCCTGCCGGCAACGTGGAGCGCGTGACTGATTCCGGCTGGGACGTTGAGGAATACCGGCGGTGCCCCGAACACCTGCGCGGCATCCGCTGGGCAAACAGGTCGCCCGGATTCCTGCCTGCCTAGGCCGGGCACCCTTGATGCCAGTGTTGCCCGTGTGGTTATACTCATGCTTGGGGGCGCCTTAGACGGTGTATGTCGGAAGCGTTCAGCAGCCAAAAACTATCTGCCAACCACCGACAGGAGGTGCGGGGAACCGTGCCAGCATTGAAACGATCGATCTTCCGTAAAGCGGCAGCCGCTGCCGTCCTTTCCGTTGCCCTGGGAGCAGGAGCGCTCACCGCGGCGGCCCCGGCGAGCGCCGCAACCTGTGCACCGGAATTCAATTTCTGCCCCTCGTCATGTGCAGAAACTACCGCGAGTTGCACAGCCGGTGTATCTACCGTGTACGTCACCGCAGGAACAGTCCTGCGGGCGAATAAGTACGGCTGGCCCACGGGCACCAAGCTGGAATACCGCTGGTTCTTGAACGGTAAAATTTTCGCGGGCGGTTACCATGACACCCACAAGGCATGGGAAGGCAAAGGCGATAAGTACGTCGTCCGCGTCAAGGGCACATTGAACGGCAAGGTCAGCTATCGGTTCAGCCGGACGTACATAGTCCGCTAACCACCACGCACAGAGAAACCCCCGCCAGTCATCGCGACTGGCGGGGGTTTGTCGTTCCTGGTGGCTATCGTGCCAGGCGTGGTGAAGCGAGATGTTGAGGCAACGAGTCGGATGCTAGATGAGTTGTTGGCAGTCCCTGCCCGATCGCCATTCGAGGAGCTAGAGCCCGACTACGAGTTTTGGGATCCTGCGCCCTACTGCACTTGCCACTGCCACTAGACGCCGGCGGGCACACTTTGGGCACATCTAGTGTGAATTGCCGTGATCTCAGGTGATGTAATTCCCCGGATTCTAGCGGTTTTCCTTGCCAGTGCTGACGCGGGAGAGGTTTCAAATCCCACCGTCACCACCATATAAAAAGGCCCTGCTTCCCTTACAAACTAAGGGAAGCAGGGCCTTTTGCTTTGCCTGCCGGGGCGTTGTTCGGCTGTGGGGCAGATCAGGGCGAATAGAGGGCCCGCATTCGCCCTGATCTGCCCGACAGATTCGGCACGGGCAAAAACGCGCAGCTCCGTCGAGCGTCGCCGCCCGCTACGACAAGTGCGGGCATGGACGGGAAACAGCACAGCCGCGCTAAATTGGCGGCAAGGAAAAGCCCCGGACCTATGACAGGTGCCGGAGCAGTTCCTACGCCGGTAGAACGCTCTGAATCGGTTAGTCGTCGCAGTTCTGCAAGACCCAGTTCTGAGCGCGCCAGATGACGTTGTAGAGGTTGTAGGGTGCGACATCAAAGGTGTCCCACTTCTGGCCGACGTGGGCGGTCCAGCTAGGAATGGTGCCACAGCAGACACGGTGTCCGAAGACATAGAACAGTGCATGTGGCAGAGCGCGCTTCATCATGGAATGCCTTTCCATTGTCGCCGGCCCCGAATGGGCTAGCGTTGGTGCGCGCTCATAGCGTCATCGTAGCGGACCCTCGTCCTGGCGTTTAGCCGTGACCATCGCGGACACTTCCGTCAGAGCAGCTGTGACCATTCCGGCGGATATCTCGATCTGGGAATCCACCGTGAATTGACGTGATCCAGGGTGATGAGAAGTGCTGTGGGGCAGATCAGGGCGAATGGAGGGCCCACAACCGCCCTGATCTGCCCGACAGGTTCGGCACCGGAGGAAACGTGCGGTTCTGGCGAGCGCGGGCAAGCGTTCAGACCCCTCCGTCGAGTTGCTCCATCTCCAGGCACGCTTCTTCGTAGGAAACGTCTCCGTTGCGGAATGCCTGCTCGAGTTCCTTGGCCCTGCGTCGCGTGTAGGCGGTGCTGACGGTTCCCGTCATGCCAGCCTCGAGATAGTCCAGCCGGGAGTGCGTGGGCTGCCGGTCCCGGGCGGTCCCGTGCCTGCGGCTCGTCTTGTGGAACCACGTGCCAGGGTGCATCAAGTGCTGTGCATAGGCTCTGGGATCGACTAAGTACATGCTTCCATGGTTCAACTTCCGGCTGAGAAGACCATGAGTATCGTCTGGATGATCGAGTTTGCCGCACTCCCCCAGGACGCGTCATGCCAAACAGGAAAGCCCTGCTTCCCTTTGTTTGCATGGGAAGCAGGGCTGGTCACCGACACAGACCGCCCTACCCGCGCACGATCACCACGTCCAGGGTCCGCGGTCCGTGGACGCCTTCGACGCGTTCGAGTTCGATGTCGCTTGTGGCGCTGGGGCCGCTGATCCAGGTCTGCGGGCGGGTGCCGTCGAGCCGGCGGAGGGCCTCCGGCAGGATCGCCGTGATATCCCGGGCCCGCACGATGCAGATGTGGCGGTCCGGGACGAGGCTGATGACCCGGCGGCCCTGGTCCGGGCTTGCGTCCAGGACGATGGTGCCGGTTTCGGCGACCGCCACGGCGCTGCCGGTGACGACGGCGTCCACCCTGTCCAGTTCCTCGACGCTGAGCCGGTGCCCGGGCGCGTCGGTGACGCGGCGGGAGCCGCCGTCGCGCGCGTCCGCCTCAGCGAACAGCGCCTGGTCGAGGCCGTGCGGAATGGCGTAGCGGCCGGCGCCTTCGAGCAGCACGGCGAGCCGCTGCGGCACCGCGGCTGCCTCCTCGATGAAGACGTTCGCCTTGTAGTCGACCAACCGGTCCGTCAGCAGCTCGATGAGCTCTTCCTCGCCCAGGGTGGAGCTGCGGCGGTAGTCGCGCGGCACGTCCGGTACGGCCGGGGCGTCGCGGAGGGCCGAGCGGATCCGGTCGAGTATTTCTTCGCGCGCGTTCACGGGTTCTCCTCTGTACCGGCGGATCCTGTGCCGGCGTTCCCAGTACCGGCGTCGCCCGTGCCGGTTGGGTCCGTCGGGGCGGCCGGGGCCCGATGTTCCTTGTCCCACCACTGCCGGAAGGACTGTGCCGGCGGCGCGGGGATGTCCCGGCTCTGGGTCCAGCCGGCGGCGATGCCCGGCAGTTTGGTGATTTTCTTATCCGGTCCGGCGGCGATCCGGCCCAGGGGCAGCGCCTTCTCGACCAGGCCAAGGTTCTTTCCAGAGGACAGCGCCCAGGAGGCAGCCTTCATGCCCAGGTCCATCTGGCTCGGCAGGCGCTCCCTCCCGCGTTTCCCGCGCTTGCCCCGTTTGCTGTCCACGTCCTCACCGCGCAGGTGCACCAGGATGTCCGGGATGTTGATCTTCACCGGGCAGGCGTCATAGCAGGCCCCACACAGGGACGAGGCGTACGGCAGCGAGTTGTTCTCCTCCGCCGTGATCCCGGTCAGCAGCGGTGACAGGATGGCGCCGATCGGTCCCGGGTAGGTGGATCCGTAGGCGTGCCCGCCGGTGCGCTCATAGACGGGGCAGACGTTCATGCAGGCGCTGCAGCGGATGCAGTGCAGGGCTGAGCGGCCCATCTCGTCGGCCAGGGCGGCGCTGCGCCCGTTGTCCAGCAGGACCAGGTGGACGTTCTGCGGCCCGTCGTCGGGCGTGACGCCGGTCCACAGCGAGGTGTAGGGGTTCATCCGCTCGCCGGTGGAGGAGCGCGGGAGCAGCTGCATGAACACCTCTAGGTCCTCCCACGCCGGCAGCAGCTTCTCCACGCCCATGACGGTGATGAGGGTTTCGGGCAGCGTCAGGCACATGCGTCCGTTGCCTTCGGATTCGACGACGGCGAGTGTGCCGGAGTCGGCGAGGGCGAAGTTCGCGCCGGACACGGCCACCTTGGCGCTGAGGAACTTGCGGCGCAGGTGGGCCCGGGCGGCCGCGGCGAGCCGGGCCGGCTCGTTGGTCAGCTCCGGGTCGACGCCCTCCATTTCGCGCAGGAAGATGTCCCGGACCTGGCTGCGGTTCTTGTGGATCGCCGGGACCAGGATGTGGCTGGGCTTGTCGTGGTCCAGCTGGACGATGAGCTCGGCGAGGTCGGTCTCGAACGCCGCGATCCCCTGTTCCTCGAGGTACTCGTTGAGGCCAATCTCCTGGGTGGCCATGGACTTGACCTTGACCACCTCGTCGGCGCCCTGCTCCCGGATGAGGGAAGCGACAATCGCGTTGGCTTCGCCGGCGTCGCGGGCCCAGTGGATGGTCCCGCCGCGGGCGGTGAAGTTCGCCTCGAATTGCTCCAGCAGCTCCGGCAGCCGCGCCATGACGGATTCCTTGATCGCCCGGCCGGCCTCGCGCAGCTCCTCCCAGTCGGGGAGCTCGGACACGACGGCCAGCCGCTTGTCCCGGATGGTCCGGGTGGCGTGGCCGAGGTTTGCCCGCAGCTGGGTGTTGCCGAGTTCGCGGCGGGCGGCCTTCGGGAAGGGCTCGTGCTCGTGCAGGTTGCCGATGCCGAAGACGGGCAGGGACGGCATCCCCAGGAATGTGCCGCTCATCGTGCGGTCCTTCCGGTGGTGAGGCGGACGTCGCCGGTGACGGCGGCGGGATTCTCGAGGGTGCTGGCCAGGATCTCGGCGAAGTGCATCGTGGTGACGCCGCTGCCCTGGCGGGACAGGCCACCGCCGATATGCAGGAGGCAGGAGGCGTCACCCCCGGCGCAGAGATCCGCGCCGGTGCCGCAGATGTTGGCGGTCTTGTCCGCGAGCATCGCCGAGGACACGTCCGCGTTCTTCATCGAGAAGGTTCCGCCGAAGCCGCAGCACTGCTCGGCCTCGGGCAGCTCGGCCACCTCGATGCCTGCCACCGAGCGCAGCAGGTCCAGCTGCCGGTCGCCGAGCCGGAGAAGCCGCATGCCGTGGCAGCTGGGGTGGTAGGTGATCCGGTGCGGGAAGTAGGAGCCCAGCTGTGCCGCGGCGTCCGTGACGCCGAGGACATCGACCAGGAGCTGGGAGAGCTCGTAGGTCTTATGTCCGACGGCCGCTGCCCGGGCTTCCAGCCCGGCGTCCCCGCAGCGGCGGGCAACCATGGGGTGCTGGTGCTTCACGGAGGCGACGCAGGAACCGGACGGTGCGACGGCGACGTCGTACTCGTCTTCTTCGAATGCCTTCACATGGTTGGCGACGACGGGCAGCGCCTCCCGGAAGTAGCCGCTGTTGACGTGCATCTGCCCGCAGCAGGCCTGCCCGGCGGGGAAGATGACCTCGTGGCCGAGGCGTTCGAGGATGGACACGGTGGCGCGCGCCGTGGCCGGGTACATGGCGTCCACGATGCACGTGGCGAAGAGTGCGATCTTCACCGGGCACCTCCGGCCCTCTGGTGTTCCGCCACAGTTGAGGGCACGTACTCCGCCGGCTGCTGGGAGGCGCGCACCACGGCGCGCAGCTCGCCCAGGCCGCCGCCGAGCACGCCGGCGGCGCGGGCCTGAACCAGGACGTTGCCCAGGGCCGTGGCTTCGACCGGACCGGACAGGACGGGCTTGCCGGTCGCGTCGGCGGTGAGCTGGCACAGGAGCCGGTTCTGGGATCCGCCGCCCACAATGTGCACGACGCCGGCCCGGACGTCCGCGAGCCGTTCGGCGTCGGCGATGGTCCGGGCGTAGCCGGCGGCGAGGCTGTCCAGGATGCAGCGCACGATGTGCGCGGGATGCTCCGGGAGGACCGCGCCGGTGTTGCGGACCGCGGCCCGGATCCGTTCGGGCATGTTGTCGGGGGCGATAAAGTACGAATCGTTGGCGTTGATGACGGGACCGCCGGGAGGAAGAGTTGCGGCTGCGTCGAGCAGTTCCTCAAGTCCGGGCCGGTAGCCTTCGGCGGCCCAGGCGCGCTGGCATTCGCTGAGCAACCAGAGGCCGCCGACGTTGCGCAGGTAGCGGATGGTGCCGTCCACGCCGCGTTCGTTGGTGAAGTTCGCGGCCCGGCTGGCCTCGGTCAGGACCGGATGGGAGAGTTCGACACCGACCAGGGACCACGTGCCCGAGGAGATGTAGGCGAATTTCTCCTCATCACCTCCGGCGCCCGCGGGTACGGCAGCGACGGCCGAGGCGGTGTCGTGCGAGCCCACGGCCACCACTTCCGTGGCAGCGGGCAGGCCGGTCCGTTCCGCGATCTCCGGCAGCAGGGTGCCGAGGGTCTCGCCGGGCTGGATCAGCGGCGGGAACAGGTGCTTGGGCAGGCCCAGGGCGGCCAGGAACTCCGTGGCCCACTCCCCCGCGACGGCGTCGAAGAGCCCGGTGGTGGAGGCGTTGGTGGCCTCGGTGCGGCGCCGGCCGGTCAGCAGGAACCCGATGAGGTCAGGGATCAGCAGCGCCTGCAGCCCCTCCAGTGCGGGCTCGGTGGCGAGCTGGTAGATGGTGTTGAACGGCAGGAACTGCAGCCCCGTGGTGGCGTAGAGCCGGGCCGGATCGAGTTCCTGGTGGACCGGGGCGACGGCGGCCCGGGACCGGTCATCGCGGTAGCTGAACGGCGAGGCGACGAGCTCGCCGGCGGCGTTGACCAGCCCGTAGTCCACGGCCCACGTGTCGATCCCGATGCTGGCGATGCGCTCGCCGCGGGCCGCGGCCGCCGTGGCGGCGGCCGCGAGCCCGGTGAGGACCTCGGCGAACAGCGCGTCGAAGTCCCAGCGGAGGCCGCCGTCGAGCTCCTTGACGCCGTTGGGGAAGCGGTGCACCGTCTCCAGCTCGGCCCTCGTCCCACCGGGACTACCCGTGACCCGGCCCAGGATGACGCGGCCAGAGGAGGCGCCGATGTCGACGGCGGCGAACAGGCCGCCGCTGGCTGGTGCCGTATCCGCTGGTGGCACGGTGCCCATCGCAGGAAGGCTCATCGCAGGAAGGCCGCGGCCACGCCGGCGTCCACGGGGATGTGGAGCCCGGTGGTGTGGGAGAGCTCGCTGCCGGTGAGCACGGCGGCGGCGTTGGCCACGTTTTCGGGCAGGACTTCGCGCTTGAGCAGGGTGCGCTGGGCGTAGTACTTGCCCAGCTCCTCTTCCTGCACGCCGTAGACGGCGGCGCGCTTGGCGCCCCAGCCGCCGGCGAAGATCCCGGAGCCGCGGACCACGCCGTCGGGGTTGATGCCGTTGACCCGGATGCCGTACTCGCCCAGTTCCGCGGCGAGGAGCCGGACCTGGTGGGCCTGGTCTGCCTTGGTGGCGGAGTAGGCGATGTTGTTCGGGCCCGCGAACACGGAGTTCTTGGAGGAGATGTAGATGATGTCCCCGCCCATTTCCTGGCCGATCATCACCTGCGCGGCGGCCTTGGCCACCAGGAACGAGCCCTTGGCCATGACGTTGTGCTGAAGGTCCCAGTCCTTCTCCGTGGTTTCCAGGAGCGGCTTCGAGATGGAGAGTCCGGCATTGTTGACCACCAGGTCCAGGCCGCCGAAGGCCAGGACGGCTTCCTGGATGGCCGCGGCGATCTGGGCCTCGTCGGTGACATCGGCCTGGACGCCGATCGCGACGTCGGGGCCGCCGAGTTCCGCGGCCACCGCGCGGGCGTTGTCCAGGTTCAGGTCCGCGATGACCACGCACGCGCCGTCGGCGGCGAAACGGGTGGCGATCGCCTTGCCGATCCCCGACGCCGCCCCGGTCACCAGGGCGATCCGGCCGGCGTGGGATTTCGGCTTGGGCATCCGGGCCAGCTTGGCCTCTTCCAGGGCCCAGTACTCGATCCGGAACTTCTCAGATTCCTCGATCGGGGCGTAGCTGGAGACGGCCTCGGCGCCGCGCATGACATTGATGGCGTTGAGGTAGAACTCCCCCGCCACCCGGGCGGTCTGCTTGTTCGCCCCGAAGGAGAACATGCCCACCCCGGGCACCAAGACGATCGCCGGGTCCGCGCCGCGCAGGGCGGGGCTCTCAGGGGTCGCGTGCCGGTCGTAGTACTCCTGGTAGTCCTCGCGGTAGGCGGCGTGGAGTTCCTTCAGCCGGGCGATCGAGTCCTCGACCGGGGCGTCGGCGGGCAGGTCCAGGACCAGCGGCTTGACCTTGGTGCGCAGGAAGTGGTCCGGGCAGGACGTGCCCAGGGCGCCGAGCCGCGGGTGCTCGGCGGCTTCGAGGAACTCCAGGACGGCTGGGTCGTCGCTGAAGTGCCCCAGCTGCGGCTTGTCCGTCGAGGCGAGTCCGCGGATCACGGGCGCCAGGGCGGCCGCCTTCGCCCGCCGCTCGGTTTCCGGGAGGGCAGCGTAGCCGGGCAGCTTCGGCCCGAACGGTTCGGCCCGGCCGTGGTCCTTGATGTACTGCTCGGCCTGTTCGATGATCCACAGCGAGTTGGCCTCGGCTTCCTCGCTGGTGGCGCCCCAGGCCGTGATGCCATGTCCGCCGAGGATGGTGCCGACCGCGTGCGGGTTCGCGTCCTTGATCGCGGCGATGTCCAGGCCCAGCTGGAACCCGGGGCGCCGCCACGGCACCCACGCGACCTTCTCGCCGAAGATCTCCTTGGTGAGCGCCTCGCCGTCGGCCGCCGTGGCAATGGCGATCCCGGAGTCCGGGTGCAGGTGGTCCACGTGCGCGGCATCGACCAGGCCGTGCATGGCGGTGTCGATCGACGGCGCGGCGCCGCCCAAGCCGAACAGGCAGTAGTCGAATGCGGCCACCATCTCGTCTTCGCGCTCGACGCCGGGGTACACGTTTTTCAGCGCCTGCAGCCGGTCCAGCCGCAGCACGGCAAGGCCTCCGGCCTTCAGTGTGCCGAGGTCGCCGCCGGAGCCCTTGACCCACAGGAGTTCGACGTCCTCGCCGGTCACGGGGTCCTTTTCGGTGCCCTTGGCCGAGGTGTTACCGCCGGCGAAGTTGGTGTTCCGCTTGTCCGCGCCGAGGCGGTTGGAACGGGCAATCAGTTCTTCAACAGTCTTGTTCTCAGTCATAACTCTTAAGCGCCCCATCCGGCTTGCTGGCCGCCGACGCGGTCCTCGTTGATCTTCTTCTGGTAGCCGCTGGCCTTGAAGGCGGCCAGCGGGTCCGCGGGCAGGCCGCGGGATTCACGCCACTGCGCCAGCGCAGGACGGACATCGGTGTAGAAGGCATCGTTGAAGATGCCGTTGGCGGCCAGGACATCCCCGCTGCGCTGGGCCTCGGCGAGCGCGTCCGTGTCGATCAGCAGGGCCCGGGCAGTCATTTCCTGGACGTTGAGCACCGAGCGGATCTGGCCCGGGATCTTTTCTTCCAGGTTGTGGCACTGGTCCAGCATCAGGGCGACGGCTGAATTCTCTCCTGCGGACTTGCCGAAGCCGCCGCCGCGGATGACCTCATGCATGATGCGGAAGAGCTGGAACGGGTCGGCCGCGCCGACGATCAGGTCATCATCCGCGTAGAAGCGGGAGTTGAAGTCAAAGGAGCCGAGCTTGCCCAGGCGCAGCAGCTGCATGACGATGAATTCGATGTTGGTGCCCGGGGCGTGGTGGCCGGTGTCCAAGCAGACGAGGGCCTTCTCGCCCAGCGCCAGGGTCTGAGCGTAGGAGGTGCCCCAGTCCGGGACGTCGGTGTGATAGAAAGCCGGCTCGAAGAACTTGTATTCCAGCACCAGGCGCTGTTCCGCGCCCAAGGCGGCGTAGATCTCCTGCAGGGATTCGGCCAGGCGGTCCTGCCGGCCGCGCATGTCGTCCTGGCCCGGGTAGTTGGTGCCGTCCGCGAGCCAGATCTTCAAATCGCGCGAGCCCGTGGCGTGCATGATCTCCAGGCACTCGAGGTGGTGGTCGATGGCGCGGCGGCGCACCGCAGGGTTCAAGGAGGTCAGCGAGCCGAACTTGTACTCGTCGTCCTGGAAGGTATTGGAGTTCACCGTGCCCAGGCCCACGCCCAGACCCGCCGCGTACTCCTTCAGGGCCGCGTAGTCATCCACCTTGTCCCAGGGGATGTGCAGGGCGACCGTGGGTGCCAGGCCGGTGAGTTCGTGGACCTTCGCGGCGTCGGCCAACTTCTCCTGGACGGTGCGCGGGGTGCCGGGCGTGCCGAACACCCTGAAGCGGGTGCCGGAGTTGCCGTAGGCCCAGGACGGGACCTCGATGGCGAGTTCCCCGAGGCGGCCCAGGGCCGTTTCTGTGGTGTTCATGACTGTTCCTTTTGCGGTTGGTGGTTGTCCCCGGCGGCGTTGGCCGCGGACAACTGGTCCTCGAGATTGAAGATTTCGGTGAGCTGGAGGAAGCCCTGGTCCGGTGCACCGGAGAGATCCTCGAAGAAGCCGGCCATGTCGGCCTGCCAGCGGTCGTTGACGTCCGTGGCTGCCATCCGGGCCTGCGCGCCCGTCAGGCTGTCTGTTTCGAAGTAGCCGATCAGGAGCCCGTCGGGCCGGAGGAAGAGTGAGTAGTTGTTCCAGCCGCAGGCCTTGAGGGCCCGGAGCATCTCCGGCCAGACGGCGGCGTGCCGGCGGGTGTATTCCTCGATCAGCCCGGGCTTGACCTGAAGTTGGAAGCAAACGCGTTGCGTGCTCATGAGAGCACCACGTGGCGGTGTTCGATGCCCAACAGGGACGCGGCGGCCTTGATGTCGGCGGCCCGGTGGCCGATGCAGAGGGCCCAATGGTGGCCGATTCCGGTCTGGCTCCACTGGTCCACCCAGAGCCCGGGGTCCCCGCCGAAGTCCACCCGGGAGGTCGTGTTGCCGATCTGCAGGAGGGGCCCCGGGACAACTTCGCCTTCGGAGGTGACGAAGACGTAGCTTCCGTCCGGGTCCTGGCCGAGGCCGAAGGTGGTGACGGGGCCGTGGCGCACATCGAATTCGACCGAGACGCCCCAGCCGCGCTTGCCGTGGTAGATGCCGAGTCCGCGCAGGAGCGGGTCCTGGGCGGACACGGCCAGGTGGGCCGGGCCGTCGTGTCCCATTTCGACCACGTTGTCGAGGAAGTTCAGGGCCTGGATCTCGGTGAAGGATCCCCCGGCGCCGATCGCCTGGGCGGCCAGCATGGCAATGGAGGTCCGCAGTTCGAATTCGCCGGCCATCGGGATGCCCCGGGCGGTCAGGATGGAGGAGCCCAGGATCATCCCGGCGCCCAGCCGTTCGTGCTGTTCCCCGGCCAGTCCGCGGTGGTAGTAGGCCACGGAGTCGAGGTCGAAGTCCTGCACGAGGCGGTCCAGGCCCACCGAGACCTTCGCGCCCCACGCGAAGTCGTCGTCGTTCACGGAGTCATCGACAACGAAAAGTTCGCGGGCGAGCCCGAGCCGTTCGGAGACCTCCGCGTCCGTCACGGCGTTGACCCGTTCGCGGAGGTCATCGAATTCGAGCACTTCGACGTGGGAGCCGAAGGTGGTCGAGACGGTGGTGAGGTCGCTGGCGACATCGAGCATGCCCGGATAGAGGTGGCCCATGAGCCCGTGCCGGGCACTGCGGAGCCGGGCGCGGACGCCGGCGGCGTGGACCCACTGCGTGATCCGCTCCCAGGCGGACTCCTGCTTGAGATGCCCGGAGACTGAGCGGAAGTCGATCCCGGCCCGGCGGAAGACGTTGGCGACCTCCGGCACCGGGCACTGGCCGCAGTAGGCCAGCCATTTGCCGGTGTCGAAGTTGGCGTGGTCCATCGCTTCGGTCGGCTGCAGGTCGATCACCAGGACGGGGGTCTTCGCCCGTTGCGCGATCGGCAGGACCATGGAGGAGGTCAGGTACGTGGTGAGGAAGATGACGATGAGGTCGCAGTCGGCGACGCGCATCTTTTCACCGGCCGTCGCGGCCTCCTGCGCGTCGGAGATGAAGCCGGTGTCGACGACTTCGGCGTCGAGTCCCTGGAAGCGGCCGGTGACGTAGCGGACGGAGTCCTGCAGCTGCGGGAGCAGCTCCGGGAACTGGGGCCAGTAGGCGCCCAGCCCGCCGGAGACCAGCCCGATGCGGGTGGGGCGGCGCCGGTGCGGGTGCAGCAGCCGGTCTGCCGGTTGTTTCTGGTTCATGTAAGGGGCCTTCCGGCGTGAAAAGGGGTACCTGGGGCTCCGGAATGCGGGTTCCGGGCACGGCTGTGGAGAAGGGCGCCGTGGACCCGGTGCTGCGGCACCGGTGAAGTGGAATGGTGTGGGTGGAAGGAACGAGATGCCGGGCGGGCTGTCGGCGGCCCGCCCGGCTGCTCGGGATGGGTCAGGGACGGATCAGAAGTTGTACTTGTCGATGTTCTCGGCGTTGAAGACGGTCGGCGGGCCGACGATCACGAGGCCGCCCTTTTCGACTTTGCGTTCGCCAAGCTCGCCGGCGGTGAAGGTATCCCCTTCTTTGCCGGTGATCTTGCCGTCCGTGAGGGCCTTGCCGGCGAACGCGGCAACATAGCCAAGCTGTGCCGGGTCCCAGAGAGCGAACTCCTTGACGGTTCCGTCCTTCACGAAGGGCCGCATTTCATTCGGCAGCCCCAGCCCGGTGAGGGCAACCTTGCCCTTGTAGGCGGACGTTGAGAGGTACCGGGCCGTGGCGGCGATGCCCACTGTGGTCGGAGAGATGATGCCCTTCAGGTTCGGGTGGGCCTGCATGAGGCCCTGGGCTTCCTGGAAGGACTTGGTGTCGTTGTCATCGCCGTAGACCTTGGCAACAAGCTTGATGTCCTTGTACGCGGGGTTGGAGGCCAGCTCCTCCTCCATGTACTTGATCCACTCGTTCTGGTTCGTGGCGTTGGCGGTGGCGGACAGGATGGCGATTTCGCCGCTGCCGCCGATCTGCTCGGAGATCAGCTTGGTCTGGATCAGGGCAACGTCCTTGGCGACGACCTGGCTGATGAAGACGTCGCGGCAGTCAGGGTTGGTGTCGGAGTCGAACGCGACGATCTTGGCGCCGGCGGAGCGGGCTTCGCCGAGGGCCGTGCAGACGGCGTCGGGGTCATTTGCCGCGATCGTGATGACGTTCGTGCCGGCCTGCGTCTCGGCGTTGATGAAGGAAACCTGGCTGGAGGCGGAGGCTTCCAGCGGTCCGACCACCTGGGACGAGGCGAATCCGGCCTCGGTGGCGCCCTTCTTGCCGCCGCCCAGGACGACGTCGGTGTACGGGTTGTTCAGCTGCTTGGGGATGAAGGTGATCTTCTGGTCCCCTCCCCCTGCTGAGGGGCTGCTGGTATCGCTGGAGGATGCGGAGCCGCTGTTGCAGGCTGTCAGCGCCAGTGCGGCCACGGCGGTGATGGCCACCATGCTTCCCAGTCGGCCGGTCTGGCCCTTGTTCTTGCGGTTCAACATCATTGTTCTTCCCTTTTCCTTCGTGCGGTAGGTGCGGCCGGCCCCAGGCGGGCACGGTTTCTGTGGTTCTCGTGTGCAGATTTCAGGTGGCCTTGCGGGTGAAACTTCGTCGTACGCGCCGGGTGTGGCGCCATTGCCGGATGGCGGAGCCGATGCTCGGCGCCACCACCGAGACGATCAGCAGCAGCCCGGTAACCGTGATGAGGACGACGTCGGACACCCGGGCCAGGCGCAGCGCATAGTTCAGCGTCCCGATCAGCAGGACCCCCGCGATCACGCCGGGAATGGAGCCCTTGCCGCCGAAGATCGACACGCCGCCGAGCAGGACAGCGGCGATGACAGCCAGTTCCAGGCCGGAGGCGTTGTCACTGCGGGCACTCGTGTAGCGCAGCGTCCAGTAGATGCCGGCGAGCGCAGAGACGGCGCCGGATCCGACGTACAGCCAGAACTTGCTGCGGGCCACGTTGATGCCGACGAAGCTGGCGGCTTCCTTGCTGTAGCCCATCGCATAGAGCCCCCGCCCGAACGGCGTGAAGTGCAGCAGCACGCCGAAGAAGACCACCACCACGACCACGCCGATCATCACCGTGGGGATCCCGGTGCCACCGATCTTGGAGGTGAAGAAGGCAGTCAGCGCCTTCGGGAAGTTGGCCACGGCGTTGTCGCCGATGATGACCAGTGCCAGGCCGCGGAACAACGCCAGGGTGCCAATCGTGACCGCCAGGGACGGCAGTCCGAGGACCGCGATCAGGAAGCCGTTGAACATGCCGGCGGCAATTCCTGCCAGCAGGCTGATCGCCAGGACCAGCCAGACGTCCATCCCGCCGGCCCAGAGGACGCCCATCAAGGCGCTGGTCAGGCCGGCCGTGCTGGCCACGGACAGGTCGATCTCGCCCGTGATGATGATCAGCGTCATCGGCATCGCAATCAGCAGGACCGGGATCACGTCCAGGAGCAGGAAGCCGGTGGTCACCGGCGAGGCGAAGCGCGGGATCGCGATGGCCGCGTAGATCAGGAAAGCAATCAGGGCGTAGATGGTGATGGCGTCACGGCCGGTAAGGATCCGTGCGGCGCCGGTCCGGCCCTTCGGTTCGCTGGCCAGCGGCTTGGTGTTGTCAGCCACGGGTGCCGGCGCCGTGCTGGTGGTGGACGTGGTTTCAGACATTGCGAGCCTCGCTAATCCGCAGTTTCTTGGCTGTGCGCAGGCTGGCCACGCGGTCGATGATGATGGCGGTGAGGATCAGCACGCCGACGATCGCCTGCTGCCAGAATTTGTCCACCCTGAGGGCGGTCAGGGAGCTGGTGATGGTGGTCAGGAGCACGGCGCCGAGGGCGGCCCCGGTCACCGATCCGCTGCCGCCGAAGATGGCCACGCCACCGACGACGGCGGCCGCCACCACGGTCAGTTCCATGCCGGTGCCGGTGGTCGCGCCGACCGAGTTGAAGCGGCTGGCGTAGAGCACGCCGGCCAGGCCGGCGAGCGCCCCGTTGGCCAGGAAGGCCAGGAACACGCGCTTGGAGACCTTGATGCCGAAGGCTGTCGCCGCGTCCGGGTCCGAGCCGATGGCGTACAGGTCACGGCCCGGGCGGGTGCCGGACATGTAGACGGCCACGGCGATCACGACGACGATGGCCAGCAGCGTGATGACGGGGAACCCCAGAAAGGTGTTCACCGAGAGTGCGCCGAACTCCTCCGGACGATCGCCCGCGAAGAACTGCTTGCCGCCGGCCCAGGCGTTGTTCAGGCCGCGGTACACGTAGAGCGTCCCGAGCGTGATGACCAGGGCGGGGACTTTGGCCAGGGTCACCAGGGCGCCGTTGAAGGCGCCGAGCAACGCCCCGAAGGCCATACCGATGGCAAACACTGCGATGATCGGAACGCCGGGCACGGCCGAGAAAATGGAGCCGGTGCCGAAGGCGACCAGCCCCAGCATGGAGCCGACGGAGAGGTCGATGTTCCGGGTGATGATCAGCAGGGTCTGCCCTACCGCCAGAATCATGATGATCGTGGCGTTGAGCAGCAGGTCCTTCACGCCTTGGGCGGTGAGGAACAGCGGGTTGATCAGGTAGGTGACGAGTACCAGCAGTGCCAGCGCGATCAGCACGGGGAGTTCGCGCATCCGCAGCACCGCAGCGACGGCGCCTCGGGCGCCGGCGGCGGGCGCCGTCGTCGTTGCGTTCTTGTGGTCCAGAGCTGAGCTCACAGGGTTCCTCCTGCGGAAGATGTGGCGGCGTGCATGACCGATTCGGGGTTCGCATCGGCACGGTCGAGTTCGGCGGTGATCCGGCCTTCGCGCATGACCAGGACGCGGTCCGCCATGCCGAGGACCTCGGGCAGTTCGGAGGAGATCATCAGGATCGCGATCCCGCGCCCGGCGAGGTCCGAAATGAGCCGGTGCACCTCGCTCTTGGTGCCGACGTCGATGCCGCGGGTGGGCTCGTCGATGATCAGCAGCCGCGGGTCCGTGGCCAGCCACTTTGCGAGCACCACCTTTTGCTGGTTGCCGCCGGAGAGCGTGGAGACGGCGTACTCCTGCGAGCCGGTCTTCACCTGGAGCCGTTTGCTCCACTCCTGGGCGGCGCGCCGCTCGGCGGCACCGTTGATCAGCCCCGCCGTCGTGTATTTGTTGCGCAGCGTGAGCGTGACATTCCGGGCCACGGACAGGTCCATCACGAGGCCCTGCTTGCGGCGGTCCTCCGGGACGAAGCCCATGCCGGCAGTGATGGCCGCCTGGGCATTGCGGGGCCTGAGCTTGCGCCCGTCGAAGGTGATGGCGCCGGCGTCATAGGGATCGATTCCGAACACGGCACGGGCCACCTCGGTGCGGCCGGCGCCCACGAGGCCGGCCAGCGCAACGATTTCCCCGGCGCGGACCTCGAAGCTGATATCGCGGAACACTCCTGCGCGGCTGAGCCCGTCCACTTTCAGGACGACATCGCCGATCTCGGCAGGGGCTTTGGGGAACAGGGCGCCGATGTCACGGCCCACCATCTCGCGAACGATCCGCTCCACGGTGACGTCTGCTGTCCGGTGGGTGGAGATGTACCGGCCGTCCCGCATGACGGTGATGCGGTCGCAGAGGTCAAAGACCTCATCGAAACGGTGCGAAATGAAGAGGATGCCGGTCCCGCGGTCCCGGAGGCTCCGGGCCACGGCAAACAGCCGCTCCACCTCGACGCCGCTGAGGGCTGCGGTGGGCTCGTCCATCACCAGGACTTTGGCGTCCAGCGAAATGGCCTTGGCGATTTCAATGATCTGCTGGTCCGCGATGGACAAGCCCTCGGCGATGCGGGTCGGGTCGATGGGAACGCCAAGGCGTTCGAACAGCTTGTGCGCTTCCCTGACCATCGTCGCCTTGCTGATGAGCCCGAAGCGGCCCTTGGGCTGGCGGCCAACGAAGATGTTCTCTGCGACACTCAGGTCCGGAAAGAGTGTGGGCTCCTGGTAGATGACGGAAATTCCGGCGTCCTTGCTCTCGGCTACATTGCGGAACTGGACGCTCTGGCCCGCCACCTGGAAGTCGCCGGAATCGGGATGGTGCAGGCCGGCGAGGATTTTCACCAGCGTGGACTTGCCGGCGCCGTTCTCCCCGACCAGCGCGTGGATTTCGCCAGCCTCGATGTTGATGGTTCCATCGGCCAGGGCGACCACCGGGCCAAAGGTCTTGGCTGCGTGTGAGAGCGAGAGAACCGGAACCGGTTCCCCCTCGGAGGGGCCGGACCGGGAACTGTATGTCTGCTGCATAAAATTAACCGCACCTTTGGGGCTTAGTGAGCACTGCCTTGTTGAACACAGCAATGAATCGTTTCATAACCAGCTGTGATTTGAATCATAGGGTCTTCAAATGGACACGTCAACTGCTGTCAACCATCCGTGACGCAGCTTTTGATTCGTTTCAATGAAAGGGTTCAAAGTAGGCCCCGGACAGGTATCCTGAAGTGAGTATTTTGCGTATGCGCCGCCTAGCCCCAAGGGCTGCGGCGTCCACCTTCAGGAGCACAGGAAATGGTTTCAGCGAGCGTCAAGGACGTCGCGGCCCTGGCCGGCGTCTCGGTCGGGACGGTCTCCAATGTGCTGAACCGGCCGGAGAAGGTCTCTGCCGAAGTCACCGGCAGGGTCCAGTCCGCCATCGACAAGCTCGGCTTCGTCCGCAACGACGCCGCGCGCCAGTTGCGCGCCGGCATGAGCCACAGCATCGGCCTGGTGGTCCTAGACGCCGCAAACCCCTTCTTCACGGATCTGGCCAGGGGTGCAGAGGACCGTGCCACCGCGGAGAATTTAACGGTCCTCGTCGGAAATAGCAATGAGGATGAGGGCCGGGAATCCGCCTATCTGGATCTTTTCGAGCAGCAGCGCGTGCGGGGCGTACTGCTGTCCCCGGTAGGAAATGTGATCCCCCGGCTGGAGCAGCTCCGGCGCCGGGGCATCCCGACGGTGCTCGTGGACCGGCAGACAGAGAACCTGAGCTTCTCCTCGGTGGCCGTGGATGACCTGGCGGGCGGGGAGATGGCTGCAGCCCACCTGTTGTCGCTGGGCCGGCGGCGGATCGCGTTTGTTGGCGGCCCGGCAAGCATCCGGCAGGTGGCGGACCGTTTGGCAGGGGCCCGGAAGGCCGTCGACGCCGTTGCGGGTGCAGCCCTCGAGGTCATCGCGACGGAATCCCTGACCGTGCTTTCGGGAAGGGCAGCCGGCGAGTCCATCCGGTCCCGGCCCGAAGCCGAACGCCCGGATGCGATCTTTGCAGCCAACGACCTGCTGGCCATAGGTGTCCTCCAGGGCCTGATGCTCATGGGCGGCGTCAACGTGCCGCAAGAGATCGCCCTGATCGGCTACGACGACATTGAGTTCGCCGCCGCCGCCGTCGTACCCCTGTCCTCCATCCGGCAGCCCAGCGCCCTCATCGGCTCCACCGCACTGGAATTGCTGCTCCGGGAAGCGGCAGCCGAGGACGGATTTGCACCCACCCAGGTGGTCTTTCCGCCCGAACTGATAGTGAGGGCATCCACGCAGGGCTGACAGGAGGCCCCGATGGGCAGCGCAGACTATGAGTTCCGGCGCCACCACCGCCACATTTGCCGATCTGACCGCCACTTGGCTGAGCCGGCACCCAACATGCACTCCCGCAGCCCGCAGGGACCCACACCGGAGCGCCTCGCGTCTAGACGCCTGCACAACAGAACGAGAGGGCCTCATACATTTGACCATTGAGGCGGGGGCCATTTCACGGTTAGCTGGATCACATCCTCGCTTGCCCGTAACCGTTCAGGACTCCTCATGACATTGCAGAATAACCGGCCCTCGGGCCGCGCCACGGAATGGGACGACGTCGAGATCGGCGACGCCGTCCACCTCCGCCGGGGCGGCCGCCTCGAGCACGCGGGCCGTGTAGACAACCGCACCGCCGACGGCGCCGTCGTGTGGGTGGTGTCCAAGGCCGGGCACCGGAAGCTGTTCCACGTCGCCGACGGCTTCGAACTGAGCGTGGCAGATCCCGAAGGGGCCCGCCATGCTGACAACTGACCGCCAACCCGCCCTGATGCAGCAGCCGAACTCCGCGTCCGGCGTCGCAACGGGGACGAGCACCTGGGCAGCCGGCTCCGCCGCCTCCTGCCCGGATGACTGCCACTACTGCTCCGGCCCCGAGACCGACTAGCAGCAACGGCTCCCCTGCGCCGCGGCCGCAGGGGTCCGCAGGAGCAGCTGACCTCGGCCGATGCCCGGAAATCACAATCCGGGCATCAATCGGGCTCCGCCGCCGTGGCATCGTTGACTAAGGCAACGGCGGGCATAATGGTTGAGCCATGAGGTCTCAGCGAATGAAGCACGCACTGGTTGTGACAACGGCTGCCGCGGCGGCCCTCCTGCTCGGCGGCTGCGGGGGCAGCTCGACGCAGACCCAGCCGGCCACGTCCCCGCCCACCCCGTCGGCCAGCGAAACAAGCCAGCCCGCGACTTCCGGTGCCGCAACGGAATCCTCTGCGGCCGCCGCAACCTCGCAAGCGGCCCAGGCCGGCCCCGCACTGTGCAAGGCCGGTAGCCTGACCGCCACCACCGACTCCTCGGGCGGCGGCGCCGCGGGCAGCGTCTACATGCAGCTAATCGTGACCAACTCCGGCACCGAACCGTGCCTGCTGAAGGGCTATGCGGGCGTCTCCCTCACGGCCGGGGCCGACGGCGAGCCGATCGGCGCCGCCGCCACCCGCGACGACTCGACCCCGGTCACCGATGTCCTGCTCGCCCCGGGCAAGGCCGGCGCCGCCACGCTGCGCTACACCCAGGCCGCCAACTACCCGGACTGCACCCGGACGCCGGCGGCAGGACTCCGGGTCTACCCGCCCGATGACACCGATTCGCTGTTCCTCGCGCAGCCGCTGGACGCCTGCGCCAACACGGAGATCAACCTGCTGATCATCGGAGCTTTCCAGCCCAAGTAACGCCGGGCCCCCGCGTCTCTGCTCGCGCCCGCCACGGTGCTTTCGCCCTCCTGGGGCCGCCGGGCCGCCGTGATCGGGCCCGGCTAATAGTGTCGGTGGGGTAGGGCATGATGGAGGAATGAAGGGGCAGGAGCTCGCCGGCGGCACACTCTCGGCCGACGCCATGGACCGGTTCAGCCGACCGACCCGGGACTGGTTTCTGGGCGCTTTTTCCGCGCCCACCCCGGCCCAGAACGGCGCCTGGAATGCCATCTCCTCCGGTGCGCACGCCCTCGTGGTCGCCCCCACCGGTTCCGGCAAGACTCTCGCCGCGTTCCTCTGGGCGCTGGACCGGCTGCTGGTCTCCGCCCCCGCGGAGCCCGAGCCCCTGCCCGGCCTGGACACGGCGGCCAAGGGCGGGCGCCGAACGGCCGCGCGGATTAATTCAGCCCAGCGGAAGGCAGCCCAGCGGAAGACCCGAGTGCTGTACATTTCCCCGCTCAAGGCTCTCGGCGTCGACGTCGAACGCAACCTCCGCGCACCGCTGATCGGCATCACGCAGACCGCCAAACGCCTGGACCTGCCCGCCCCGCTCATTACCGTGGGCGTCCGGTCCGGGGACACGACGGCGTCCGACCGCCGCTCGCTGCTCAGCCACCCGCCCGATATCCTCATCACCACCCCGGAATCCCTCTTCCTGATGCTGACGTCCAAGGCGCGCGAAACCCTCAGTGAGGTCGACACGATCATTGTCGACGAGGTCCACGCCGTCGCCGGGACCAAGCGCGGGGCGCATCTGGCGGTGTCGTTGGAACGGCTCGACGCGCTGCTGCCCAAGCCCGCCCAGCGCATCGGGCTTTCGGCCACCGTGGAACCCAAAGAGCTGGTGGCTCAGTTCCTCGCCGGATCGGCGCCGGTGGAAATTGTGGCCCCTCCGTCGCGGAAGAACTGGGACCTGACCGTCTCTGTACCTGTGGAGGACATGTCCGATCTCCAGGGCGCCGCCGGCGCCTTCGATTCCGGCCCGGCCTCCGGGCTCCAGCCGCAGGCGTCCATCTGGCCCCATGTGGAGGAAAAGATCGTGGACCTGGTGCTGGCCAACCAGTCCACCATCGTGTTCGCGAACTCCCGCCGCCTCGCCGAACGGCTGACCGCCCGGCTCAACGAGATCTACGCCGAACGCCAGCTCATGGCGGCCGGCGGCGACTGGACCGAGTTTGGCGCCGGAGCTCCGGACTTCGACGCCGTGCCGGCCGCAGTGCCGAAATCAGTGCCGAAATCGGTGCCAAGTACAGTGCCCAACGCCGTGCCGCCCGGCGGTGCCGCTGCACAGCCCACGTCCACCGCCACACCGGCCCACATGATGGCCCAGGCAGGCAGCACCGCCGGCGCCGACCCCGTGCTGGCCCGCGCGCACCACGGTTCCGTGTCCAAGGACCAGCGCGCCTTGATCGAGGACGACCTGAAATCCGGCCGCCTGCGCTGCGTGGTGGCCACGTCCTCACTCGAGCTTGGCATCGACATGGGTGCGGTGGACCTGGTGGTGCAGGTCGAGTCGCCGCCCTCGGTGGCCAGCGGCCTGCAGCGGGTGGGCCGCGCCGGCCACCAGGTCGGCGAAATCTCCCAGGGCGTCCTGTTTCCGAAGCACCGGGCAGACCTCGTCCACACAGCCATCACCGTGGAGCGGATGCTGGACGGCAAGATCGAGCGGCTCAGCGTGCCGGCCAACCCGCTGGACATCCTGGCCCAGCAGACGGTCGCCGCCACCGCTCTGGGTGCCATCGACGTGGAGGAGTGGTTCACCACCGTCCGGCGGTCCGCGCCCTTCGCCTCACTCCCCCGCTCCGCGTTCGAGGCCACCCTGGACCTTCTGGCCGGACGCTATCCCTCGGACGAGTTCGCGGAACTGCGGCCCCGTGTCATCTGGGACCGGAACGCCGGGACCATTGAGGGCCGTCCCGGCGCGCAGCGGCTGGCCGTCACGTCCGGCGGCACCATCCCGGACCGCGGGCTGTTCGGCGTCTACATCATCGGCAGCGAAGTCGAGGGCACCGGTGGTTCGGGGTCAGGCGGGGGCGGCTCCTCCGGCGGTGCCAGTGCGGACGGCAGGGCAGCCAGCCCGGCCACGGCAGCCGCCAAGGGCGGGCGCCGGGTGGGCGAACTCGACGAGGAAATGGTCTATGAATCCCGCGTTGGCGACATCTTCGCCCTCGGAGCGACGAGCTGGAAGATCGAGGACATCACGCACGACCGCGTCCTGGTCTCGCCGGCGTTCGGCCAGCCCGGCAAGCTCCCGTTCTGGAAGGGCGATTCGCTCGGCCGGCCCGTGGACCTGGGCCGCGCCCTCGGCGCGTTCATGCGCGAACTGGCGGCGTCCGACGTCGGGCCGGCAACCGAGCGGTGCAAGGCCAGCGGACTGGACGACTACGCCGCGAACAACCTGATCCAGTACCTCGCCGAACAACGGCTCGCCACCGAGGTGGTCCCCAGCGACACCACCCTCGTGGTGGAACGCTTCCACGACGAGCTCGGCGACTGGCGCGTGGTGCTGCACAGCCCCTTCGGCATGCCCGTGCACGCACCGTGGGCCCTGGCCGTGGGCCAGCGCCTGCAGCAGCGCTATGGGATGGACGGCTCGGCCATGGCCGCCGACGACGGCATCGTGCTGCGCGTGCCCATGATGGAGGATGAGCCGCCGGGCGCCGAGTTGTTCCTGTTCGATCCGGAGGAAATCGAGCAGATTGTGACGGCTGAGGTCGGTGGCAGCGCCCTGTTCGCGTCCCGGTTCCGCGAGTGCGCCGCCCGTGCTTTGCTCCTGCCCCGGCAGAATCCCGGCAAGCGGCAGCCCCTGTGGCAGCAGCGGCAGCGCTCGGCGCAGCTGCTGGATGTTGCCCGGAAGTACCCGACGTTCCCGATTGTCCTCGAGACGGTCCGCGAGTGCCTGCAGGATGTTTACGACCTTCCGGCGCTGAAGGACATCGCCGCCTCGGTGGAGCGCCGCGAGCTCAGGATCGTCCAGACCACCACCCAGCAGCCCTCACCGTTCGCGAAGTCCTTGCTCTTCGGCTACGTGGCCCAGTTCCTCTACGAAGGCGATTCCCCGCTCGCGGAGCGCCGTGCCGCCGCCCTGGCCCTCGATTCCACCCTGCTCAATGAGCTCATGGGCCGCGTGGAGCTGCGCGAACTGCTGGATGCGAAGGTCATCGACGCCACCGAGCGCGAACTCCAGCGCCTGGCCCGGGACCGCCAGGTACGCGGGCTGGAGGGCGTCGCGGACCTCCTGCGCCTCCTGGGTCCGCTCGCGCCGGACGAAGTCGCCGCCCGCCTGGAGCCGGTGGCCGGACCGGTCCCGGCGGGCGATACCGCCGGGACCGCCCCGGCGGCTGAGCCTCTCGAAACCCCGGCGGTCCTGCCCGTCGAAACCCCGGCAACGGAGGCCGACGCCGCTGCCCACCTCGCGGCCCTGCAGCGGGCCAACCGGGCGATCAAGGTCAACATCGGCGGCATCGAACGCTTTGCGGCGGTCGAGGATGCCGCCCGGCTCCGGGATGCCCTCGGCGTACCGCTGCCCATGGGCGTGCCGCTGGCCTTCATCGAACCGGTCGCGGACCCCCTCGGCGACCTCGTCTCGCGCTACGCCCGCACGCACGGGCCATTCACCGCCGCCGAGGCCGCGGCGCGGCTGGGACTCGGCGTCGCCGTCGTCGGCACGGCGCTGAAGCGGCTGGCCGCGGACGGCCGCGTGGTGGAAGGCGAGTTCCGCCCGCACGCTACGCCACCGGGAGTCACGCCGGCCGGCACGGCAGCCGGGGTTGCGGCGTCCCGAGTTGCGGAATCCGGAGTTGAGGAATCCGGCATTGAGGGGTCCGGCGACACGGCGGTCCCAGCTGCCGTTCCCGCCACGGTCCCGTCTGCCGTTCTGCCTGCCGTTTTGCCTGCGGCGGGTGTGAGCGAATGGTGCGACGCCGAGGTCCTCCGTAAGCTGCGCCGCCGCTCGCTCGCCGCGCTCCGGGCCGAAGTGGAGCCCGTGGACGCCGCCGCGTACGGGCGGTTCCTTCCCGCCTGGCAGAACGTGCGGACCCCGGGCGGGCGCGGGCAGTCCGCGCTCCGCGGCCTGGACGGCATCATCACGGCCATCGACCAGCTCTCCGGCGTGCCCATTCCGGCCTCCGCGTGGGAACCGCTTGTCCTGGCCAGCCGTGTCTCGAATTACCAGCCGGCCATGCTGGACGAACTCATGGCCGCCGGCGAAGTCCTCTGGTCCGGTGCCGGCTCGTTGCCCGGCAACGACGGCTGGGTCAGCCTGCACCTCGCGGATTCGGCCGAGCTGACGCTGAATCCTGCCATCGATTTCGAACCCGGCGATGCGCAGCGGCGGCTCCTTGAGCACCTCCAGAACAACGGCGGCGGCTACTTTTTCCGGCAGCTGACCGAGGTTGCCGGCGGCATGGATTCCGTGCTGAGCGAACAGGACGTGGTGGCCGCCCTCTGGGATCTCGCCTGGGCGGGCCGGATTACCGGCGACACCTTCGCCCCGGTCAGGGCCCTGATCGCCGGCGGCCACACCGCGCACCGGCAGGTGGGGCGTGCCCCGCGGGCCCGCGCGCCGCGGCTCAGCCGGCTCGGACGGGCGCACGGCACCGGCCTGCTGGGATCGCCCGGACTCACAGGCGGCCGGTACGGCTCCCTGACCGGCACCGCACCTGCACCCCCGCTCGCCGCAGGACGCTGGTCCGCGCTGCCCTCCCCCGAACTCGATCCCACCATCCATGCCCGGGCCACGGCGGAACTGCTCCTGGACCGCTACGGCGTGGTCACCCGGGGCTCGGTCATGGCGGAGAACATCCTCGGCGGCTTCGGCCTCATGTACAAGGTGCTGGCCCGGCTCGAGGAAGCCGGACGCTGCCGCCGCGGCTACTTCATCGAACACCTCGGCGCGGCGCAGTTCGCCGTTCCGGCCACGGTGGACCGGCTGCGGTCCTACGTCGAGGACGCCCAGCTGCACAAGGCCGAGCCGGTGGCCCTGGCCCTGGCCGCGACCGACCCCGCCAACCCCTATGGCGCCGCGCTGCCGTGGCCTGCGCTCAACGTCGACGCCGGCACGGGCCATCGCCCCGGCCGGAAGGCAGGCGCCCTCGTGGTCCTGGTCGACGGCGCCCTGGCCCTGTATGTGGAGCGCGGCGGCAAGACCCTGCTCGCCTTCAGCGACGACACCGACGTCCTGGCCGCGGCCGGTTCGGCCCTGGTGGGCGTGGTGACCCGCGGGGCCATCGACAAGCTGATCATGGAAAAAGTCAATGGCCACGGCATCCTGGACACCCCGGTGGCGGCCGCCCTCGCCCAGGCCGGGGCCTACTCCACTCCGAAGGGACTGAGGATCCGTGCCTGAGGGCGATTCGGTCTTTCGCGCCGCGGCACAGCTGCACGCGGCACTGGCCGGAAAGGAACTGGTCTCGTCCGATTTCCGGGTCCCGCGCTTCGCCACCCTGAAGCTCGGCGGCTGGACCGTCGATGAGGTGGTGCCGCGCGGCAAGCACCTGCTGATGCGCGTGCAGGGCCCGACGCCGAAGGACCGGCTCACCATCCACTCGCACCTGAAGATGGAGGGCAGCTGGCAGGTGTACCCGCCCGGGGGCCGCTGGCGGAAGCCCGGCTTCACAGCCCGCTGCGTGCTGCGGACCGCCACGGCCGACGCCGTCGGATTCTCCCTGGGCATTCTCGAGGTGGTCCGCACCGACCAGGAAGACGCCATCGTGGGGCACCTCGGCCCGGACCTGCTGGGCCCGGACTGGGACGCCGCCGAGGCCGAACGCCGGCTGCTGGCGGCCCCGGACGTTCCCATCGGCGTCGCCCTGCTGGACCAGAGCAAACTGGCGGGGATCGGGAACATCTACCGGTGCGAGGCCTGCTTCCTCGCGGGAGTCCATCCGGCGTCGCCCGTGTCCACAGTGCCGGATCTTCCCGCCATCATCACCGATGCGCAGGTCCTGCTCTCCGCCAACCTCGGGCCGGGCCGCCGGACCACTGTGCTGAACGCGCGCGGCGTGCCTGTGGGCCGCACCGCCGGGCGCCCCGGCTACTGGGTCTACCGGCGCGAGCACCAGCCGTGCCTGAAATGCGGCACCCCAATCCGCCGCGGCATCCTTGGCAGGGACACAGGCACCGGCACCTACACGGAGGAACGGAACATCTACTACTGCCCTATGTGCCAGCCCTTGCCGGGCCCCGGGCCAGAGAGCGTCAGCTGACGGGACGCGCGGGGGATCAATCTGTCCGGGCGCTGGATGCTGTTGCCGGGACTGCCGTCCCTGCAACAGCGGCTTCCGTTTCAGTCCCGGCCACGGAGACGGGCCGCGCACCGGGTACGGTGAACCGCGGCAGCAGCCACTGCACCAGGGGTCCAATCGCCAGCGCGTACAGCACCGTGCCTACCCCGACCGAGCCGCCCAGCAGCCAGCCGGCGCCGAGGACCACCACTTCAATGCCGGTGCGGCAGACCCGGACGGGCCAGCCCTTCCGCCGGGCGAGCCCGGTCATGAGGCCGTCCCGTGCGCCCGGGCCCAGGCGGGCGCCGATGTAGCAGGCAGAGGCGACGCCGTTGAGCAGCACGGCCCCGACCAGCAGGCCGATCTGGCCGCCCAGATGCGAGAACTGTGGAATCAGCGCCAGCCCGATGTCCGCGAAGACCCCCACCAGCACCGCGTTGCACAAGGTCCCGACGCCGGGCCACTGCCGGAGCGGGATCCACAGGAGCAGCACCAGGAAGCTGACAACAATCACCACCGTACCGAGGCTGAGCCCGGTCCTGGCCGTCAGCCCCTGGTGGAGCACGTCCCAAGGCGCCGTGCCGAGGCTGGCACGGATAAACATGGCCAGGGAGATGCCGTATAGGGCGAGGCCTATCAGGAGCTGGAGGAGTCTGCGGGTCAACATGGTGTCCATCCTCCTAGAAAACTGGCCTTGCAATCCATAGCCAGTTTGAAATACTGGCTACATGCTCATCTCTCTGACTCCGGGGTCGCTGGCCCGCCTGCTGGGTGAGTGGAACGTTGGTGCCGCCCCCGCCTACCGCGAACTGGCCGACGTCGTCCGCCTGCTAATCCTCGACGGCCGCGTCGCCCTCGACGTCGCCCTGCCGAGCGAGCGTTCGCTGGCGGCCGCCCTTGGCATCAGCCGCACCACGGTGACCGCGGCGTACGCCCTGCTGCGCGACCAGGGATTTCTTAGCAGCGGCCAGGGCAGCCGGAGCCGGAGCTGCATCCCGAGTCAGGGGCCCGGGCATGCCGGCGGTCATGACGGCGCCCTGCGATTGAGTGGCGCCCCCGGCCTGGCCGTGCCGGACGGGATCCTTGACCTGGCCTATGCCTCCCTGCCCGCCAGCGGCGAAGTGGTGCACCGGGCCTTTGCCGCGGCACTGACCGAGCTGCCGGCGCTGCTGCCGGGCTTCGGCTACGACGCCCTGGGCGTGGGCCCGCTCCGCGAAGCCATTGCGGCCCGGTACACCGCCGCCGGGGTCCCCACAACGGCCGGCCAGATCCTGGTCACCTCGGGCGCCCAGCATGCGCTGAACATTGTGCTCCGCGCTTTGGCCCGCCGTTCGGGGACCAAAGTGCTTGTGGAACATCCCAGCTACCCGAACGCCCTCGACGCGATCCGGGCTGCGGGCTGCCGCCCGGTCCCGGTGGCCATGCCCGCCGCGAACCCCATCGGCCAGGGCCGCCACGCCCCCGCCCCTCAGGGCGCCGGCGGCTGGGACATCGAGGCCATGGAATCGGCGCTGCTGCAGCAGAGGCCCGCGATGGCCTACGTGGTGCCGGACTTCCACAACCCCACCGGCCGGCTGATGCCCGATGCGCAGCGGCGCCGCCTCGTGACGGCGGCAGCGGCGTCGGGCACCGTGCTGGTGGCGGACGAGACGCTGCGGGAGCTGAACCTCGACGGCGCCGCCTCGACCCCCATGGCCGCATTCAGCCCGGCGGTGGTCTCCCTCGGTTCCCTCAGCAAGTCGCACTGGGCAGGGCTGCGCACCGGCTGGATCCGCGCCAGCGAGCCGCTCATCCAGCGCTTCGCCGCCGCCCGCACCACCCTGGACCTCGGCGGGCCCGTGGTGGAACAGCTTGCCGCGGCGCATCTGGTCAACGCCCTGACGGAGCCGCTCCCTGCCCGGCTCGCCGCGCTGCGCGAGAACCGGAACGCGCTGCTCGAACTGATACACGCGCACCTGCCGGGCTGGGAGCCGGAATGGCCCGACGGCGGACTGTCCCTCTGGTGCCGTCTTCCGGCGCCGATCAGCACGGCTCTTGCGGTGGTGGCTCCCGACGTCGGGATCCGGCTGGCCGCGGGGCCGCGGTTCGGCGTCGGCGGTGCGTTTGAGCAGTACCTGCGGCTGCCGTTCACCCTGCCGCCGGAGCAACTGGAGACGGCCGTGCTGGCGTTGCGTTCGGCGCAGGATCGGCTGGAGGCCTCGCCGCAGCTGAGGCGCAACGTCTCAGCCCCGCCGGCCGCGGCCATCGCCTGAATCCAGAGGCGTCCCACAGGCCCGTCCTGCGACGCCCGCTCTTCCCGGCGCTGCGCACAGGCCCTGCCGACGCCCGCTCTTCCCGGCGCTGCGCACAGGCCCTGCCGACGCCCGCTCTTCCCGGCGCTGCGCACATGCCCTGCCGACGCCCGAATCCGGGTGTCGACAGGGCATCAGTGCGTCGCCAGGCAGGATGGGCGTCGCGGGCTAGGCGTAGACCTTCGCCAGGAAGCCGGCCCAAGCCTTGGCCGTCGTCGCGGTGTCCCCGCTGCCGCTGAAGTCGTGCACGGTCATGCCCACCGGTGCGCCGAAGGCGTTGCGCCCGAAGAAGCGGTACATCGTGTCCGCGGCCCGCAGGCCGAGGAAGTTCTCGTTGGAGAAGTCGACTTCGCCGCTGAGCGGGCCGACGCCGTCGAGCTCCAGTTTGACCGCCTCCCCCTGAGCCGCAGTGTCGACGCCGAGGGCCCTCTTGAGCCGGTCGAAGCCGTCCGGCGTTTGCGACGCAGCGGGTGCCTGGATGTCCGTGAAGACGACGGGCTTGCCGTCGAAGTACTTCAGGTACTGGCCCAGGGTGTGGAGGTAGAACGCGGTGTGCTTGCTGGCGCCGTCGTACTGCTCATCCCAGTTGTCCGCGAAGATGCCGCTGTGGACGTAGTGCAGCCGGGCCCGGCCGCCGTCGAGAGGTTCCAGGACGTGCTCCAGCTGGTTGAACCAGCCATCAGGCCCGTCCATCCGGGACACTAGATGGGAGGGGTACTCGTCCACGGTCCGGACCGCCGGCCATTGGTCCGTGGGGAACATCCAGGCCGGGGTGTCCTTGGTAACGGCCTCCCACACCCGCTCGGGGGTGCCGGGCAGTTCGGTGTCGTAGACGATCTCGAATTTCCGCTTGTCAGTCATTGTCCTGCTCCTTAGCTTGTGGGCTTTCAGTTTGTGGGTGTTTAGTTTCTGGGGCTGCGTGCGGGTCTGCTTGCGCTGCCTTGGGCGCCGGCGCCTTCAATGACGGGTGGAGCGCGACGACCAGCCGGTGTTTGCGTCCTGCTGGCAGGGTCGTTGCCGGCGAACCTGGCGGGAGGTCGCGTCCGCCATCGTGGTACTTGTCCACGAGCCGGGTCACGGCTTCGCCGAGCTCCTCGGCGAAGGCCGCCCGGTCCGCCGCCGACCGGAAGGTGATCTCGCCGTCGATGGCAAAGGTGGCGAGTTTTTGCCTGGCCGCGGCCGCCCCGGCGATCAGCTGGCCCATCTCCTGGACCATGCGGCCGGCGAGCGCCAGCAGCCAGAAGGCGGAAAAGCGGTCCGAGAACCGCCGCGGGTCCGGCGCCACGGAAGCCAGGGCCGCCGGCGAGATCAGGTACGACGCCGCCGTCGCCCGCAGGATGCGTTCGGTGACGTTGCCGCGCCGCCGCTCCTCGACGAGCTCGACAAGCCCGTGCCGCTCGAGGGCCTTGAGGTGGTAGTTCACCTTCTGCCGCGGCAGGCCCACCTTCGCGGCGAGCTGCGTTGCGGATCCGGGCTCGGCCAGCTCGCGCAGGATCCTCGTCCGGATCGGGTCCAGCGAGGCCTCCGCCGCGGCCGGATCCTCAATCACTTCAATGTCCAACATGCTTCAAGTCTGCCCGCCGACAATTTTATTTGTCAAGAACTTTTTTCTCGTCGGTGCGATCGACTGGCGCGGCGACGCGAGTTCGCCGGAAGCGCCCGAGGTCGCCGGACCTTCCCGGCGACCTCGCACGCTTGGCACGAATTCGAGGGCGTGGGCGCGGGAGGGGCGGGCGCGGAGGAAGGGCGGGGGCGAGGCCTCGCGAGTTCGCAGGCGAGGGGCGGGGGCGAGGCCTCGCGAGTTCGCAGGCGAGGGGCGGGAGCGAGGCCTCGCGAGTTCGCAGGCGAGGGGCGGCGGCGGGGCGGGAGACCGGACACGTAGAATGGGCTGGTGATGCAATCCCCCCTCCCCGTGCGCGACGGCGTCAACGCGACGCGCCTGCGCCTGCCGGACGAGGGGCCCTGGGAGACCGCACTGGACTACATGATGCACCGGTGGGGGCATATCGATCCCCAGGGCATAGAGGACCGGTTCGACGCCGGCGAGATCGTTGGCGAGGCCGGGAGAGTCCTGGACCGCAGCACGCCGATGCAGGACCACACGTTCATCTGGTACTATCGCTCCCTGCCTCCGGAGACCCGAATCCCGGTGGAGCTGAACATCCTGCACCAGGACGATCATCTGCTGGTCGTGGACAAGCCGCACTTCCTGCCCACCACCCCGGGCGGGACGTACATCCAGGAATCGGCCCTGGTCCGGCTCCGGAACCAGCTCGGGCTCCCGGACCTGATCCCCATGCACCGCCTCGACCGAATGACCGCCGGAATCCTGCTGCTCTCCACGAACCCCGAGACCCGGGGCAAGTACCAGGTGCTCTTCGAAAAGCGCCAGGTCCAGAAGAAATACGAGTGTGTATCCGCCGCGGAGCCGGCGCCGGGCCACCCCGCCGTGGACTTCCCGGTGGTGGTTCGGAACCGGATGACCAAGTCCCGCAGCTATCTGCTGGCCGAGGTGGTTGACGGCGAACCAAACGCGGAAACCCGGATCGAGCGGCTGCACACCTTTGACGCGGCCAGCAGTCCCGCCAGCAGGCCCGAAAGCACACCATCCGGCGGACCCCACCGCGCACCCGACGGCGGACCCCAACGCCGCGCGCTGTACCGGCTGGAGCCGCATTCGGGTAAGACCCACCAGCTGCGCGTGCACATGGCCTCACTGGGCCTGGGGATCGTCAACGATGCGTTCTACCCGGAGCTGCTGGACAAGGCTCCGGACAACTACGCCAAGCCGCTGCAGCTCCTGGCCCGCGGGATCCGCTTCGTCGACCCCATCTCTGGGAGCCCGGTGGAATACCGCAGCAGACTGGAACTCAGCGAAGCACGCTAGCGGCTGGAAGTGCGGTACCTTGTGCCCATGGACTTCGGAAATGCGGACAGCTGGGGCGCCGCGATCTATTTCTGGATCTTCCCCTTCGTGATCGGCGATGCCATTTTTCCGCCTGTGCCCTCGGAAATGCTGGTCATCACCGGCGGTGCACTCTCCGCGGAGGGCCACATCAACGCGTTCCTCGTGGTGCTCCTGGCCACGGTGTCCTCATGGCTGGGCGACATTCTCGTCTTCCAGCTCTTCAAACGGCGGCTGAGCCACGTGCTCGACCGCTGGAAATGGGGCCTGCGGTTCCACGCGGCCGTGCACGCGGCGATCGCGAAGGCGGGCCGTTCCTCCACGTACGGAGCGATCATCGGCATCCGCTTCATCCCCGGCGGGCGGCTGGCCGCGACGGCCGCGGCCGGCATCGCCAACGTCTCGACGCGCGGGTTCAGCCTCTGCGCGGCCATCGGCGGCTTGCTCTGGGCAAGCTGGTCCGTGGCGCTGGGCTATTTCGCGGGCTCCGCCACCGGACTCCCGTTTTGGGCGAGCTCGCTGATCGGCGTCGGCGTCGGGCTGGTGATCGGCGCCGTCGTTGGCGTGATCGTGACGCGACGCCGGGGCCGCCCCTCCTCCGTGGATTCCGCCTCGGTGGACCCGGACGAGGAACTGGACTTTTAGACGGGTGCCCAGCGGCCGCGGCTGCGGCGCAACACGGTCAGCGCGCCGGTGAGCGCAACGCGTTCGACGGCGTCGCGCATCATGGCTGCCGACTCCAGCGCCTGGCTGTTTTCGGCGCTGTACGCGGTGGCATCGACCAGGAAGCGCAGGTTCAGCTGAGGTACGCCGCCGGCGAGCTCAAGCTGGTGCGATTCGACGTGGTGCCGCGTCCCGAGCGCCTCGATGGCCGCGGCCATGACCGTTTCCGGAGCGGTGCCCGGCTTGAGGCCGGTGATCTTCAGTCTGGTCTGGAACGACGGCATGGAACAACCCTAGCCGCACCGCCACACACTCCCGTTGCGCTTCATTTTTGGCTGCCAAGAAGTCGAAATGGCCGCCATAGGTGATAGGGCAACAGGGGGTGGGCAGAGGCTGGGCGTGCGGGAGGGTCTGAGAGGGCTACCCGGTGTTGCGCAGCCCGGCGGCGACTCCGTTGACCGTGATCAGCATGGCGCGCTGGAGGCGCTCGTCGATCTCGGCACCGGACATGCCCGCTGCGGCCTCGGCCCTGACGCGGCGCAGCAGCTCCACCTGCAGGTAGCTGATCGGGTCGAGGTACTGGTCCCGGATCTCGAGGGAGCGCTTCAGGGTGGGCTGGGCATCGAGGATCACGTGCTCGCCCGTGAGGTTCTGGATTTCCTCGACGGTGAGCTCATACTCTTCCCGAATGGCATGGAACAGGTGGTGCAGCTCCTCCGGCACCAGGGTGGAGACGTAGTAGCCGGCAATGTCCATGTCCGTCTTCGCCAGGGTCATTTCCACGTTGGAAAGCACCGATCGGAAGAAGTGCCAGCCCTCGATCATCTCCTTGAGCTGGGCCGAGTTTCCGGCCTCGCGCGCGGCCTTGAGGCCGGAGCCCACGCCGAACCAGCCCGGCACGATCTGCCGTGACTGCGTCCAGCCGAACACCCACGGGATGGCCCGCAGTCCCTCCAGTCCGGCGCCGGAATCGGGCCGCTTGGACGGACGGGATCCGATGTTCAGGGATCCCAGCTGCTCCACCGGGGTGGAGGCCATGAAGTAGGCGGGCAGGTCGGGGTCCTCGATCAGCGTGCGGTAGCGCGCGAACGCGGCGTCGGAGACGGTTTCCATGACGTGGCCGTAGCGCACGCGCTGGTCCTCCGAGGTGCGCGGCGCGCGGTGCAGTGCCGAGCCCTGCAGCACCGCGGCAAGGGAGAGCTCGAGGTTTTCGCGGGCCAGCTCCGGCAGGGAGTACTTGTCCGAGATGACCTCGCCCTGCTCGGTGAACTTGATCTCGCCCTCGAGCACGCCGTTGGGCTGGGCCATGATGGCATCGTAGGTCGGCCCGCCGCCGCGGCCCACCGAGCCGCCGCGGCCATGGAAGAGGCGCACGCGGACGCCGTGCTTCGCGGCCACGTCCCGGAGCTTGCGCTGGGTCTTGTAGATTTCCCACTGGCTCGTCATGACGCCGGATTCCTTGTTGGAGTCCGAGTAGCCGAGCATGATCTCCTGCACGTCGCCGCGGAGCCGGACCAGTTCGCGGTAGGACGAATCAGAGAGCAGCTGGTCCACGATCTCGGCCGACGCGCGGAGCTCGTCGACGGTTTCCAGCAGCGGCGCGAACCCGATCTTGGCGTAGGGCGCCTCGCCGAAGAGACTGACCAGGCCGGCCTCGCGGGCCAGCACGGCCGCGGCCAGGACGTCGTCCGCGCCGCGGGTCATGGAGATGATGTAGGTCTCGATCACGTCGGGGCCGTAGGTGCGCAGGGCACGCCGGATCTCCCGGAAGACGTCGTACGTGCCGTCAGCGACGCCGTCGAGCTTGATCGGGTGGCCGGAGAGCGGACGCCGGGAGGCGAGTTCGGAGCCCAGCACCTCCAACCGCTCGGCGCGGCTGAGTTCGGCGTACCGGACACCGGGGCCGCCGAGGCGGTCCATGAGCTGCCCGACGGCCTCGTGGTGGTGGTCGGCGTGCTCGCGGATGTCCAGGGTGGCCAGGTGCAGGCCGAAGGAGGCGATGGCGCGGCGGACCCGGGACAGGGCGCCGTCGGCGGCGAGGGCGGCGTGGTGGTTCCGCAGCGACCGTTCCAGCAGGCCGAGCTCGGCGAGGAGCTCCGCGGTGGCGGTGTAGTCGCGGCCGGGCTCGTGCGCGGATCCGGCCGTGACCCGCCGGCCGGTGTTGATCAGTTTGGCCTTGATGCAGGTGAGTTTGAGCCGGTACGGCTCCTGCGCGTTCAGCTCCAGGACGCGGCGGTCCAGGCCCGGCAGGTTCCCCAGGTCGACGTCGATCGAGTCCAGGAGTTCCTGGTCGGCCCCGGCCAGCGCGGTCGAATTCGACAGGATGGAGATGAGCCCGTCGATCAGGCCGATGCTGATCCGTACGGCGTGCTGGTTCTGGATCTGGAGGATTTCGCGGGTGACGGCGGCGGTGACGTTGGGGTTGCCGTCCCGGTCCCCTCCGATCCAGGAGCCGAAGCGGATCGGCGCCTTCTGCGGCGGCAGCGTGACGCCGTGCTCGGCGAGCAGCTCGGAGAGGTCCGAGAGCATTTCCGGCATGGCGTCACTGAGGATCCCGGTGAGGTAGTAGATGGCGTTCCGGGCCTCATCCACCGGGGTGGGCCGGACCTGGCGGAGCTCGTCCGTCTGCCACATCTGGTCGATCACTTCGGACAGGTGGCGGTCCTGGCGGCGGCGCGCGGACGTGCCCTCCGCCGTGGATTCGGACAGGATGTCCGAGAGCCGGCGGATTTTGTCCAGCACGGAACGGCGGGAGGCCTCGGTGGGGTGTGCGGTGAAGATGGGACGGACGTCGAGTTCGTTGACGACTTCCTGCAGCACGGAGTTGCCGGCCTGGTCCGCGATCTCCTCAACGGCTTTGGCGAGCCAGCCGTCCTTTTCCTGCCGGGTGCGCAGCCCGCGGACCCGGTGGACCTGCTCGGCGGCGTTCGCCAGGTGGAAGTAGAACGCGAACGCGCGGACCAGGTCGGTGGCCTGGTCCAGCGGCAGGGAGCCGAGCAGTTCGCGGACCTGGGCGACGACGTCGTACGAGCTCCACGGCCCGGTGGCGTCGGCCCCGCCGCGGGCGGCCTCCTTCGATTCCTTGGTCAGCAGGCGCACCTGCTCCACGAGGTCCAGGAGTTCCGGTCCGTGCTGGCGGACCAGGGATTCGCCCAGCAGGGTGGAGACCCGGCGGACATCAGCCCGGAGTTCGGCGGCAAGATCGGTGTCGGAATGCATTGCAGTGTCAGCCATGGAAACTATCTTTCGAGGGTTCGACTTGGCTCGTACACTGCGCTGGATACTGTGAGCCCGATTACTTCTTCCCATGGGATGTTACCCGCAGGCACTCCCGGCTGGAATTCCGTCTCAGATAGTGTCAGGCCCTGCCGCGCCGCCCAGCCCCCCTGGCCCCCGGCCCCCTCTAGCCCGCAGTTGTGGCCTCTTTTGGGCGCCCAAAACGGCCCCAGCTGCGAGTTAGTTGGGTGAACGCGTTAGCGCGCGATCTTGAAATTGAACTCGCCGGTGCCCAGCGCGCCCCAGAGCCGCAGCCAGATCGGCAGGATCATTTCCGCGCCGCGGGCACTCGTGATGTCCCCGAGGTCAATCACGTCCCGGTGGCCGAAGCCCTTGAGCAGTTCCGTTACGGCGGCCTTGGCCTCGGCGTCGTCCCCGGAGACGAACACCGAGTGGTCGCCGCCGGCAACGCGCGCCGGATCCACCATCACGGACGCCGTCATGGTGTTCAGCGTCTTGACCACCTTGGCCTCCGGGAAGGCCTGCTGGATCTGCTCGCCGAGGCTGTCCGTGTTCACCGGGTTCAACGACGGCGGCATGCCCTGCGAAAAGTCCAGCGGGTTGGCGATGTCCATGATGACTTTGCCGGCGAGGTTCCCCGTGCCTGCGGCGGCCAGAGCCGCCAGGGAGCCGCCGCCGTTCGTCGCGTTGACGACCAGCTCTGCGCCGGCCGCAGCGTCGGCAAAGGCGGCGAGGGCGATTCCGGTGTTGGCGGCGTGCCACTGGGCGAACGGCGCGGTGCCCATCATGTCCGGCTCGGTCCGGGCGAGCGTCGCCTGCGGGTCGCGGGTGCCCATCACGACATCGTGCCCCAGGCCCGCGAGTGCGCCGGAAATCGTGCGCCCCACCATGCCGGTTCCCAGTACTGCAATCTTCATGGCATCCTCGTTCTGAATCAGCGGAGTAGACAGGTTCGTCTACGTGTCGGCACGACGCTATCAGACAGACCTGTCTACGACAAGGAGGGAATGCATCCCGTACACAAAAGAACGCCTGACAAAGTTTGAAATCTGTCATCTGATTGTCGTATGCTGAATCCATGACAACTTCTACTCTCGGCGCCACCCGCACGCTGGGCTCCACGGGCCCCACCACCGCTCCCATCGGCCTCGGACTGATGGGCATGTCCGATCTTTACGGTCCCGCCGACGACGCCGAGAGTGTCGCCACGATCCAGGCCGCCCTCGACGCCGGCGTGACGCTGCTGGACACCGGGGACTTTTACGGCATGGGGCACAACGAAATGCTGCTGCGCGACGCGATCCGCGGCCGCCGGCGCGAGAACGCCCAGATCAGCGTGAAATTCGGCGTCCTGCGCGATGCCCGGGGCGGATGGAACGGCGTGGACACCCGGCCCGCCGCCGTCAAGAACTTCCTCGCCTATACCCTGCGGCGCCTCGGCACCGACTACGTGGACATCTACCGGCCCGCCCGCCTGAATCCGACCGTGCCGGTCGAGGAAACCATGGGCGCACTGGCCGAGCTCGTGCAGCAGGGCCTCATCCGCCACATCGGGCTCTCCGAGGTTGGCGCCGATACCCTGCGCCGCGCCAACGCCGTCCACCCGGTCTCCGACCTCCAGATTGAGTACTCACTCATCTCACGAGGCATCGAGCAGGACATCCTGCCCACGGCCCGCGAACTCGGCGTCGGCGTCACCGCGTACGGCGTGCTGTCCCGCGGCCTGGTCTCGGGCCACTGGCCCGCGGCCGGAACCGAGAACCGACGCGACTTCCGGGCCCACCTGCCCCGCTTCTCCGGCGAGAACCTGCAGCGCAACCTCGAACTCGTCGAACGGCTGCGCGGCATCGCGGACCGCAAGGGTGCGACCGTCGCCCAGCTCGCCATCGCCTGGGTCCTCTCCCGCGGCGAGGACATCGTCCCCCTCATCGGCGCCCGCCGCCGCGAGCGGCTCACCGAATCGCTGGGAGCAACCGATCTGGTCCTCTCCGTCGAGGACCTTGCGGAGATCGAGGACGCCGTCCCGGCCGACGCCGCCGCGGGCACGCGTTACGACGCCGGCCAGATGGCCATGCTCGACAGCGAACGCCGGTGACCCCTGCCGCCGTCGTCCTGACGGAAGAGCGCATCCTCGACGCCGCGGAAGACGTGCTGCGGCGCTTCGGGCCGGCCAAGGCCACGGTGGTGGACGTGGCAAAGGCCCTCGGCGTCAGCCACGGCAGCGTGTACCGGCACTTCCCCACGAAGGTCGCGCTGCGGGACGCGGTGGCCCGGCGCTGGCTGGACCGCCTCGCAGATCCGCTGGATCCGGCCCGGGATACGGACGGCCCGGCTGCGGAACGTCTGCTCCGCTGGCTGGAACGGCTCGCGGCCATCAAGCAGGGCATGGCGCTGAACGATCCCGAGCTGTTTGCCACCTTCAGCCAGCTGACCACCGAGGCACGGGATGTCGTGGCGGTCCACGTTGGGCATCTGGCCGCGCAGCTCACGGAAATCATTGCCGACGGCGTCAGCAGGGGCGAGTTTGCTGTCACGGATCCGCCGACGGCAGGCCTTGCGGTCCTGCACGCGACCGCGCGGTTCCACCACCCGCTGCACGCGGCGGAATGGGCGGATCCGGCCATCGGGGCCCAGCTGCAGGAGGTCTGGCGGCTGCTCGTACAGGGCCTGGCCGTACGGCCGTGAGCCCGGGGCAGGCCTGCGGGGCGTGATTCGAGCCAGGGCCTAGACAGACTTGTCTGTGTACGATGGTGTCATGACGCTGTCAGCAGCCCCTGCCCCGCCGGCGGCCCGCACCCCCGCCGGGCAGGCCAGAGAGAAAATCCTGGCCACGGCCTTCCGGCTCTTCTACGCGCACGGATTCCGGGCTGCCGGCATCGATACGATCATCGCCGAGTCCGGCGTCGCGAAAGCCACGTTCTATAAGTACTTTCCGGCCAAGGACGACCTCATCCTGGCTTATCTGGAGAAGGTCGACGGCATCTGGACCGGGCAGCTGCACGCCGCCGCCGAGGCCGCCGGCGAAGACCCCGCCGCGCAGCTCGTGGGCCTGTTCGATGCCCTGACAACCGCCTGCCGGCGGGACGGCTACCGCGGCTGCGCCTTCATCAACGCAGCTGCCGAGTCGGCCGCCGGCACCCGGGTCCACGACCGGACCGTGGCCCACAAGCAGCAGATCCGCGCCTGGATCCGGGACCTGGCCGCCCGCGCCGGCGCCCAGGACCCGGACCAGCTTGCCCGCAGCCTGACCCTGCTCCTCGACGGCGGCCTGGCCAGCGGAGTGCTCGACGGCGACCCGGAAGCGGCCACCGCCGCCGGGACCACCGCAGCCCAACTGGTGGCTGCCAGCCTCGGCAGCTCCCCCGGCGGACGCAGCCTGAGAACCGGCCCCGACGGAAACCCTGGAGGAACCCATGACCACCATTGAGCCCGCGGCCGACCCGCAGCTTGCCCGCTGGCAGCGCTTCCGGAACAGCCGGAACGCGGCCCTCGCCAGCGACCACGGCTGGCTGACGCTGACCTCGTTCCAGTGGCTCGAGGACCGGCCGGCCGCCGTCGAGCTCGCCCCCGGGCTCTGGTCCACTGACGGCACGACGGCGTTCCTCACCGCCGCCGCGCCGGACGGTCTGACCCTCGTGGAAACCGGCGAACCCGTGGACGGGACCATCAGCGCCGTGCTCTCGGACGAGGAATCACTCATGTGGGTCCAGTACGGCGGCGACGACGGCCGCCAGGTGGTGGTGGAGCTCGCCATGCGGGCGGACAAGTACGCGATCCGCACGCGCGACTCCCAGTCCCCGGCGTTCACGGAGTTCGACGGCGTGCCCACCTTCGACTTCCGCCCGGACCTGGTCATCGAGGCCCGGTTCATGCCCTATCCCGAGCCCGTGGATGTCCCGATCGGCACCGCCAACCCGCTCGTGGACGGGGTCCACCGCTCGGTCGGCGAGTTGGTCTTCCGGCTGCCCGGCACAGACCACGAGTTCCACCTGCACGCCGAGGAGGAGAAGCTCGGTGCGTTGACGGTCACGTTCCACGACGAGACCAATGGGGAATCGACGGACGAGTGGCGGAAAGTCTCCACCGCAAAACCCCGCGTCGATTCATCCGGAAATGCGACCGTGATCTTGGATTTCAACCGGGCCATCAACTACCCCAGTGCCTTCACCCCGTACGGCACCTGCCCCATGCCGGTGAAGAACAACAGCCTGGACTACCGCATCGCAGCCGGCGAGAAGGAACCCGGCCTCTTCTAGACGGTCTTCTGAACGGTCTTCTAGACGATCGCGGACACACCGGTGACGGCACGCCCCGTAATCAGGGTGTTGATCTCGAACGAGCCCTCGTAGGTGTAGATCGCCTCGGCGTCGGAGAAGATCTTGGCCATCCGGTAGTCGGTGACGATCCCGTTGCCGCCCAGCAGGGACCGGCCCATCGCCACGGTTTCGCGCATCCTGGCGCTGACATAGGACTTTGCGAGGGCCACCTGCGGCATGTCCGCGGCGCCCTGGTCCTGCAGCTGCGCGATCCGGACCATCATGCCCATGCTGGCCACGGCGTTGCCGAGCATGGTCACCAGTTGCTGCTGGACCAGCTGGAACTTCGCCAGCGGGCGGCCGAACTGCCGGCGTTCGACGGCGTACTGCCGGGCGACGTCGAAGGCCGCGAGCTGCTGCCCCACGCCCTGCCAGGCCACCATGATCCGGGAACCGCGCAGGAGCTCGTTGGTGTCCTCGAAGCTGCTGATGCCCGCGAAGCGGTCCGCTTCGGCCACCCGGACGTCGGTGAAGACGATGTCCGCGTTCTGCACCGTGCGCAGCGCAATCTTGTTCTCGATCCGGCTCCGGCTCACGCCCGGCAAGGTGGCGTCGACGATGAAGCCGCGGATGCCGCCGTCGGCCTCGTCCCGGGCCCAGACCAGCATGTAGTCGCAAAACGTCCCGTTGCCGATCCAGCGCTTGGCGCCGTTGAGCACCCAGGCGTCGCCGCCGTCGGCCATGCCGCCGGGGACCCGCCGGGCCCGGGTTTCCATGCCGCCGGCAACGTCCGAGCCGTGGTCCGGTTCGGTGAGGGCAAAGGCGCCGGTGGTGCGCAGGTTCGCCGCGTCCTCGAGCAGGCGCGCCTTCTGCTCCTCGGAGCCGAAGCCGTAGAGCGACTCCACGAAAAGGTCATGGTGGACCAGGAAGAACGTGGCGAGCGAGGTGTCCACCCGGGTCATCTCGGCAATGATGATCCCGGCGAACAGGTTGCTGTAGCCGCGCTGGGCGGGGGCGCTGAGCTCCAGGGCGGCCAGTTTGGGCAGGATGTGGGCCGGGAATTCGGCCTTGTTCCACCAGTCCGTGGCGAACGGGGCGACCTCGGCGGCCAGGAACTCCCGCAGCTGCGCCAGTTTGGCCCGCTCCGCCGCGCTGAGCAGGGATTCGTAATCGAAGAAGTCCGCCGTGGGCAGCCCCGCCACTGACGGCGCGGGGGTGGCGGCCAGCCCTGTCCCGGTCATTTCGGAATCGGTCATTTCGGAATCGGTCATTTCGGAGCCGGTCATTTCGGGCCCATGCGGATGGCGCCGTCGAGGCGAATCGTCTCGCCGTTCAGCATGGCGTTCTCCACAATGTGCGCGGCGAGGTTCGCGTATTCGGCGGGGCGGCCCAGCCGCGAGGGGTGCGGCACCTGCTGGCCCAGGGAGTCCTGCGCCTCCTGCGGCAGGCCGGCCATCATGGGAGTCTCAAAGATGCCCGGTGCGATGGTAACCACCCGGATCAGCGAGCGCGCGAGTTCGCGGGCGATCGGCAAGGTCATGGCGGCGACAGCGCCCTTGGAGGCGGCGTAGGCGGGCTGGCCGATCTGGCCGTCGAACGCGGCAACGGAGGCGGTGTTGATGATGACGCCGCGTTCGGGGCCGCCGAGTTCGGTGGCGGCGGGCTCGGTGGCTGCCATGGCGGCCGCGGCGAGGCGGATCACGTTGAAGGTGCCCACGAGGTTGATCTGGATGACGCGGTTGAAGGCCTCCAGCGGGAGCACGCCCTCGCGGCCCAGGACCTTGCCGGGGGTCGCGATTCCCGCGCAGTTCACCACGATGCGCAGCGGGCCCAGGGCGGCGGCGGCATCGACGGCGGCCTGCACCTGCACCTCGTCCGTGACGTCGGCGGGGACGAAGACGGCCGCGCGGCCGGTTCCGGCCGGCGTACCGGCGGCGGCACCGGCGGCGGCCTCGCTAGCGGCGGAGGCGGTCAGTTCGGCGGCAAAGGCGTCCCCGGCGGAACCCGGCAGGTCCACGAGCACCACCGACGCACCGGCGTCGAACAGGCGCCTGGCCGTGGCTGCTCCGAGACCTGAGGCCCCGCCCGTGATCAGCGCGACAGTACCCTTGATGTCCATCCATCCTCCTTGATGTGGAACCGAACCCCGGCCGCGAAGCCTCTGACGCGGGCGGCGCCTGAAGCAGCAGCCCGCGGGGAACATTAGTTAGTGAATGTTAACTGGAATGCGGCCATTGCGCACCTTTGGGCGCACCCGCTCAGGGCCACGGTCACGATCGAGGTCCGGACGGGCTCCCGCGAATAGGCTTGAGCCATGACCCGAGCCGACGCCTCCGCCCCCAACTGGTCCTTCCGCGCGGACGAGGCAGCCCGCTCGGTGACCAGGCTTTTCGGGCAGCGGCTCTTCTTCCTGCCGGGAACCCACATCGCCGCGATCCTTCGGCCGTCAGGCCGGCTGAAGAACATGTCCCGGCCCTGGCACTACTGGTGGCAGGCACACTACCTGGACTGCCTCGTGGACGCCGGCCGCCGGGAACTGGGCTCGCCCGGGCGTCCGGGGGCCAAGTTCGACGGCGAGAACCGGCCCAGCGCCGGCCGCCTCGCATCGCGGCTCGTCACGGGCATCCGGCTGCGCAATTTGCTCACGGTGGTCAACAACTACTACGACGACATGGCCTGGCTGGCCCTGGCCACGCTCCGGCTGGACAAGCTCGCCGAGAACAGCCGCAAACGCACCGGCCGGCAGCGCAACGCCAAGGTCCTGCAGAGCCTGACCCTGCAGTTCGACTCCGCCTCCACCGACGACCTGGGCGGCGGCACCTTCTGGAGCACGAAGCGCGATTTCAAGAACACACCCGCCACCGCACCGGTGGCCCTCTACTACGCGCGGACGGGCAACCGGGCCAAGGCGCAGGCCCTGCTGGACTGGCTGGACGCCAAGCTCTACGAACCCGGGCAAGGCCTCTACCGGGACGGCCTGCGGATTTCCGGGACGGGTGACGTGGTGCTGGAAGAGACCATCTACACCTACAACCAGGGGCCCGTCCTCGGGGCCTTGCTCGAACTTGGGGGCGAGGCGAACCTCGGGCGTGCGGCCGCGCTGGTGGCCGCCGTGGCGCGCAGCCTCACGCATCCGGCCCCGCTGCTGGGGCGCACCGCTGCGGTGTTGCGCTGCGAGGGAAGGGGCGACGGCGGACTCTTCACCGGGATCCTCGTCCGCTACCTGGCCCTTGCCGCCGTCGACGAACGGCTGCCCGCCGAAACCCGGGCCACGGCGGCGGCACTCGTGAACGATACAGCCGAGGCCCTCTGGGAAGGCCGTCGGATCCTCCCGGCGCAGGACCGCCTCGCGCGCCCCGGCAGCCATCTGGTCTTCTCCGACCGCACTGAACTGCCGGCACGCCGCAGCTACCCGGAGGGCGCCGCCGTCGAGCTGTCCACACAGCTCCAGGCCTGGATGGTGCTGGAGGCGGCCGCATCCATCGCGACGGCGCCGGCACCGCAGCCCAATTAGGTCACGCAACAGTTTCGTAATTCATGTGATACTGATCACTTAATGCGGATTCGGGTTGGTCGCTTAGGTTTGGCTAACCTACAGTCTTTCGTAGTGAGCATGCCCTAACTTCCCCGCTCACGGGGGGGCAGGGCACTACGACGACTTCCTTGCAGAAAGTAGCCCCATGAAGATCCGCACCAACGCGCTGGCGGGCATCGCCCTGGCCGCCACTGCCGCCCTGGGCCTGGCCGCCTGCGGCTCCGGCTCCTCCTCCCCGGCCGGCAGCAGCGCAGCCGCCGGTGGCTCCTCCGCCGGCGAGATCACGGTCTATAACGCCCAGCACGAATCCCTGACCAAAGAGTGGATCGACGCCTTCACCGCCGAAACCGGCATCAAGGTCACCGTGCGCCAGGGCGACGACACCGAAATGTCCAACCAGATCGTCCAGGAAGGCCAGGCCTCGCCGGCGGACGTCTTCCTCACCGAGAACTCCCCCGCCATGGCCCAGGTGGAAAACGCCGGCCTCTTCGCGGACGTGGACAAGGCCACCGTGGACCAGGTCCCCGCCGATTTCCGTCCTTCCACCAACAAGTGGACTGGCATCGCGGCTCGCTCCACCGTGCTGGTTTATGACAAGAACAAGATCAGCGCCGACAAGCTGCCTAAGTCCATGCTGGATCTGGCCAACCCCGAGTGGAAGGGCAAATGGGCCGCTTCCCCGTCCGGCGCCGACTTCCAGGCGATCGTCTCGGCCCTGCTGGAACTCAAGGGTGAAGCCGCCACGCAGGCATGGCTCAAGGGCATGAAAGAGAACTCCAAGGCGTACAAGGGCAACAGCACGGCCATGAAGGCCGTCAACGCCGGCGAAGTGGACGCCGCCCTGATCTACCACTACTACTACTACGGCGACCAGGCCAAGACCGGCGAGAACTCCAACAACGTCACGCCGTTCTACTTCAAGAACCAGGACCCGGGCGCATTCGTCTCCATCTCCGGCGGCGGCGTGCTGAAGTCCTCCAAGAACGCCGCAGCGGCCCAGTCCTTCCTGAAGTTCATCACCGGCAAGAAGGGCCAGGAAGTGCTCCAGAAGGGCACCTCCTTCGAGTACGCCGTCGCCTCGGACGTCCCGTCCAACGACAAGCTGGTTCCGCTCAAGGAGCTGCAGGCACCCACAGTGGATCCCGCCAAGCTCAATTCCGCCAAGGTCACCGAGCTGATGACCCAGGCAGGACTGCTGTAGCAGCAGTGACTAGCAAGCTGGCGGTCCCCGGTCCATCTGGGAACACGACGACGGCGGGCAGGGGCAAACGTCCCCGCCCGCCTTTCGGCGTTTCTGTCGTGTCCATCATTGCGGTCCTGATCGCCCTGTTTTCCCTGGTGCCCCTGGCCTACGTGGTCTTCATGACGGCATCCACTGGCTGGGACACCGCCGCCGCCCTGATCCTGCGCCCGCGCGTGGGCGAACTCCTGCTGAACACCGTGCTGCTGACCGTGGTGACGGTGCCGCTGTGCCTGGTCCTGGGCGTCGGCGGCGCGTGGCTGGTCGAACGCACCAGCCTCAGGGGCCGGAAATGGTGGGCCGTGCTGCTCGCCGCGCCGCTGGCCATCCCCGCCTTCGTCAACAGCTACGCCTGGGTTTCCGCGGTACCCTCCCTCGGCGGGCTGTGGTCCGGGGTCCTGATCGCCACCCTGTCCTATTTCCCGCTCGTGTACATCCCGGCGGCCGCGACGCTCAGCCGCCTGGACCCGGCGATCGAACAGTCCGCCGCCTCCCTCGGGCTCGGCGCCTGGCGCGCGTTCTTCCGCGTGGTGCTGCCGCAGCTGCGCATCGCCATGACCGGCGGCGGGCTGCTGGTCGCGCTGCACCTGCTGGCCGAATACGGGGCGTTCGCGATGATCCGCTTCGACACCTTCACCACCGCGATCATGGTGCAGTACCAGTCCACCTTCAACGGGACCGCGGGGAACATGCTGGCCAGCGTGCTGGTGTTCCTGTGCCTGATCCTGCTGCTCGTGGAGGTCCGCAGCCGCGGCAGCGCCCGGTACGCCAGGATCGGCTCGGGCGCCCAGGCACGCGCCTTACGCCTGCCCCTGCACGCCTACCAGGTCCCCGCCCAGCTGTCCCTGATCGCCCTCACCGGGCTGGCGTTCGGCCTGCCGCTGACGTTTGTGCTGCGCTGGATCGTCGCCGGCGGCCCGGAAATCTGGGCAGCCGAGGAATTCATGCCGGCCCTCCTGCAGACCCTGGCCTACGGCCTTGCGGGGGCCGTCGTCACCACCGTGGTCGCGTTCCCCATGGCCTATCTGGCCGTGCGACGTCCCGGCTGGTTCAGCAAGACCCTGGAGCTGTCCAACTACATCACCAGCTCCATGCCCGGGATTGTGGTGGGCCTGGCCTTCGTGACCGTGAGCATCCGGATGGTGCCCAGCGTGTACCAGACCTCAGCGCTGCTCATCGCGGCCTATGTGCTGTTGTTCCTCCCCCGGGCCCTGGTGAACATCCGCTCGGGGCTGTCCCAGGCACCGAAGGAACTCGACGAGGCCGCCCAGGTGCTCGGGAAGCCGCCGCTGCTGGCCTTCCTGCGCGTGACGCTGCGCCTCACGGCTCCCGCCGCGGCCGGCGGCGCCGCCCTGGTGTTCCTGGGGATCGTCAACGAACTCACCGCCACCCTCCTGCTCTCGCCCAACGGGACGCGCACCCTCGCCACAGAGTTCTGGAGCAAGAGCAGCGAGATCGATTACGCTGGCGCCGCCCCCTATGCGCTGCTGATGATCCTGATCTCGGCGCCCATGACCTACCTCCTCTTCCAGCAGTCCAAGAAAGTAGCCGGACAGTGACCGATGTTTACCCGTCGCGTGAGGCCCCCTCGCGTCTGCCCGAGCCGCGAGTCGCGGCCTCCGTGGCCACCAGCACCAACAGCCACCTGGAAATCGACGCGGTCACCAAGAACTTTGGCCCCCAGGCCGTCCTCAGGGGCGTCAACCTCTCCGTCGCCAGGGGCGGAACGACGGCGATCGTGGGGCCGTCCGGCTCCGGCAAGACCACACTCCTGCGCCTGATTGCCGGCTTCGAACATCCGGACACCGGCAGCATCTCGCTCAACGGGAGCAAGGTGGCGGGCGAGAACGCCTGGGTCCCCGCCCACAAGCGCCACGTCGGCTACGTGGCCCAGGACGGCGCTTTGTTCCCGCACCTGACCGTCGGGCAGAACATCTCCTTTGGCCTGGACGCCGCGCAACTCCCCGGCGGGCACCGCGGCGTCAAGGCGCGGGTCGGCGAGCTGCTGGAAATGGTCTCCCTGGACCCGGCCATGGCCAAGCGCCGCCCGCACCAGCTCTCCGGCGGCCAGCAGCAGCGGGTCGCCCTAGCCCGGGCGCTGGCCCGCAAGCCCGCGCTCATGCTGCTGGACGAGCCGTTCTCCGCCCTGGACGCCGGCCTGCGGGTGGCCACCCGCCGCGCCGTGGCCCAGGTCCTGAAGGATGCAGGCGTCACCACGATCCTGGTCACGCATGATCAGGCCGAGGCGCTGTCCTTCGCCGACCAGGTGGCCGTGATGCGCGGCGGCAGGCTGGCCCAGATCGGCAACCCGTTCGTCGTCTACACCCGCCCGGCGGACCGTGCCACCGCCGAATTCCTGGGCGACGCCGTCATCCTGGATGCCTGGATGGAAGGCTCCCTGGCCACGTGTTCGCTCGGCGGGATCCCCGTGCGCCGCCCGCCGGCCCAGGGCCGGGTCCAGCTGATGCTGCGGCCCGAACAGATCCGTATTTCCGAGGACGGCCCCATCCGCGGCACCGTGGTGGACACCGACTACTTCGGCCCCGAGACCACGGTGCGGCTCCAGCTGCCGGTTCCGCCGGTCCTTGCCGCCGGCGCCGTCCCGGACCACCGCTACCCCGGCGGCGGGGAAATCATCACCATCCGGCACTGGAACGCCTCGATCGCCCGTCCCGGCACGGAGCTTCGGCTTCGCGTGGTGGGCGAGGCCGTGGCCTTCCCGGTGGATGAGCAGCAGTCTCCGTAATCGTGCTCTGCAGATAGGGTGGGCGGATGACTGTTCAGCCTGGCCTGCACCGCCAATACTGCTCCGTTGCAGCCCCCACGCAGCTGTGGCTCGATCCGGACGGCCGCCTGGCCGGCGAGGTCAAACCGCCCGGAGCCGGTGAGGCTGCTGATCCGGCCGGGTTCACCGGGCTGCTCCACGGCGACACCCGGATGCTGTGCCGGGCGCTCGTGCGCGTCAACGGCCTGGAACCCGAACCGGCGGCCGTCGAGACCGAGCCCGGCGGTGTCCTGCGCGTCCGGGGCCTGGTCCGGGGCATCCCGGGACCCACTGAGGATCCCGCCGTCGAGCTCTTCCAGACCTGGACCGTGACGCCGGGCGTGGTGCGGCACACCTTGCAGCTGCGCACCTCACTGGAGTCCCTCGACGTCGAAATCGACATTGAACTTGCCGCCGACTTCACCGACATGGCCCAGATCCGCCTCAGCCGTTTCCGCGACGCGTCCGGGCCGGTCTCCGCCGATAGGTCCGCGCTGCGCTGGAGGCAGGGCGGCAAGACCCTGACGGTTGCGGCCGCCGGCGCCGTCACCCCGGAAGGGCACCTTACCTGGCGCGGAACCCTGGGCCGGGGCCGGCCGTTCGAGGCCGAATGGCAGGCCGTCCTCACCGACGACGACGCCGCCGTGGTGGCGGCCCGCCCGCCCGCAGCCCGGCCGCCGCGAACCGGACCGGCCGGAGCCTTGGGCCTGCTCCTGGATAACTCCCTCGATGAAGTGGCCGGGCTCCGTCTGGCCACCCGCCAGCTGCCGGACGCTCCGTTCATCGCCGCCGGGGCGCCCTGGTACTTCACGCTGTTCGGGCGGGATTCGCTGTGGGCCGCGCGGCTGCTGCTGCCGCTGGACACCGGACCGGACACCGGTCTGGCGGCGGGCACGCTGCGCGCACTTGCAGCCTTCCAGGGCACCCGCACGGACGCCGCGGCGGCCGAGGAACCCGGCAAGATCCTGCACGAGCTGCGGTCCAAGGAGCTTGTGCTGGAGAGCCAGGGCCTGCGTCTGCCACCGGTGTACTTCGGTGCCGTGGATTCCACCCCGCTGTGGCTTTGCCTGCTCGGCGAACTCTGGCGCGCCGGCCGGGACGACGACGCCGTACGGTCGCTGCTGCCGAACGCGGCACGCGCCGCGGAATGGCTGCTCGCTGCCGGCACCACCGGAACGGACGGTGCAGCAGACGGCACGGCGGGCAACGGCGGGTTCCTCAGCTACCGTGACGCGTCCGGGCACGGCCTGAGCAACCAGGGCTGGAAAGACTCCCGGGACGCCATGCAGTTCCGCGACGGACGCCAGGCCGAGGGGCCGATTGCCCTGTCCGAGGTGCAGGGCTACGCGTACCAGGCAGCGATGGAAACGGCGGAGCTGTTCGACGCCTTCGGCGAACCCGGCGGCCAGGCACTGCGCGACTTCGCCGCTGCCCTCCGGCTCAGGTTCCGGGAGCGCTTCTGGGTTGAGGACGACTGCGGACCGTTCCCGGCCATGGCCCTGGACGGACACGGGGTTCCCCTGGACATCCCCGGCTCAAACATGGGACACCTTCTGGGCACGGGCATCCTGGACGCGGCCGAGGCCCGGATCGTGGCGGACCGGCTGGTGAGCCCCGAGTTGTTCTCCGGCTACGGCGTGCACACGATTTCGCGGCGGGCCGCAGGGTTTTGGCCCTTCAGCTACCACTGCGGCTCGGTCTGGAGCCACGACACCGCCATCGCGATCCGCGGCCTCCTGGCCGACGGTTTCATCGCCGAGGGCCGGATCCTCGCCGATGGCCTGCTCGCGGCGGCGGCCTCCTTCGGGCACCGGCTGCCGGAGGTGTTCGCAGGGGTGCGGGCCGAGGACTCGGGCGTCGCGGTGCCCTATCCGGCGTCGTGCCACCCGCAGGCGTGGTCCTCAGCCTCGGCGGTGGTGATCGCCCAGGCGATGGGCGTCGGGCTCTGACGGGCCTGGCTCTGACAGGCGGACCGCCGCCGGGCGAACCTCCGGCACAGGCCGCCTCAGGATCCCGGCCCGTGTCAGGGGTACCGGCCGCGGTGCCATAGAGGCGCGGAGCGCGTCGGCCAGGATCACGATCCCGGTAACGGCGAGCGCCAGGCCCATGGCGGCGAGCACGTCCGTCAGCCAGTGATAGCCCAGGTACAGGCGGCTGAAGGCAACCACCAGCGTCCCAGCGGCTGCGGCCGCGAAGGCGAGCACCGACGTCGACTGTTTGCTCGTCCGCGTTCCGCGGGCCGCCACCAGCAGGTAGCTGACGACGCACAGGAAGACGCCGGCACCGAAGGTATGGCCGGAGGGAAATGACAGGGCATCATCCGGTCCCAGCAGAAAGTCGCTGGCGGCGGGTCTGCCCCGGCCGACGTCGTGCTTGATCAGCGTGGACACCGCGAAGGTGGCCGCCATGGCGCCGATTAGCAGGGCGGGACGCCAGACTTCCCGTTTCCAGACCGCCCAGGCCAGCGCCACCGCGCAGCCGATCACCGTCATCCACAGCGGCGACGTCACCGTGGTCACGGCCGCCAGGAAAGCGGTGGCGAGCGGGTTCCGGGACGCCACGAGTCGATCGTGCACGGGCGCGTCCAGGGCGGCCACGCCGCTGTTCGACTGCACGGCGGCGAGCACGGTCCAGAAGATCGTCTCCCCTGCGATCAGCATGCCCGCTGCCACGAAGAAGAGCCGCCGCTGGGACGTCAGCGGCGGGCGGGCAGGGGGTCGCGGGGCACGCTGGGCAAGAAGCATCGACCAATCCTGCCAGTGGCAACTACCTGCAGCCCGGACGGCCGCTGGGAATTCGCTGGGATCCCCCGGCGGCTGGGTCCGCGGCGGGCGACCGCTAGGGTTCCCGGGGCCGCTTGGTCTGCGGGTACGGCGTTTCGAACCGGGCGAGCATCTCCACGAACCCGGCGATCTTCTTCTCCCGGGTGGAGGCCTGCTTGACCGAGTTGGTGCGGTAGATCAGGGCATACCTGTTCACGGATGTCAGGACCTCGAACATCGCCTGCGCCCGGGGCTCCGCCGCGATGGCCGCGGCGAGGTCATCCGGAACCTCCGCCGTCGCTGAGCCCGAATAGGCGGCCTCCCAGCGCCCGTCAGCCTTGGCGGACTCGACGGCGGCCCGGCCGGCCGGGGCCATCCGCCCCGCCGACTCCAGGCGTTCAATCCGTTCCACGTTCCGGGCCGACCACACGCTCTTGCGTCCCCGCCGGGTCATCCGCTGGAAGGAACTTTCCTCGTCCCGTCTCCGGCCCTGCCCGTCGATCCAGCCGAAGCACAGCGCCTCCTGCAGCGCGGCCTCGTAGTCCAGTTCGGTCACCGAACCGCCCTTCTTGTGCAGCACGAGCCACACGCCGGGGCTCTGCGCATGATGGTGCTCCAGCCAGGCGCGCCACTCGGCGGCGTCCTTCACCAGCAATTCCTCGAGTTCAACAGCCATGGCCCCATTGTGCACCGTGGGGCTGACCGGATGAGTGCTTTGGTGGCACCATGGCAGGTGGAGCCACATCCGTACGTCACCAGGAGATCCCATGCTGCGCGTCCGCCCGATCCACTACACCTCCCGCATGGACCAGTGGGAGCGTCTGCTGTCCGCCCTCGGCATGGTGCGGACGGTCGACGACGGCGACTGGCAGGAGTTCGACGCCGGCTCGGGCCGCCTCGCCCTGCACCGCGTCGCCGCCGGCGCCCATCCCGGCGGGGACGCCGGTGCCGGAATGGTGCTGGATGGCAAGACGGACTTCGGCGTCGAGGTCGGGGATCTGGCGGAGTTCGCGCGCCGCACCAACGCCGCGGGTGTGGAGGACGGGACCACCCCGGCCGAGCTGGTCAGCGCCCGCCACGGCGACACGTGCCGCATCACGGGCGAGGACGGCTTCGGCTTCTTCGCGGACAAGGCCGCCCACGGCGCGCAGTGCGCGGACGCCGATCCGGCCCTCGCTGTCGTCGAGGTCTGGTTCACCCCGGACGCGGCCGCCGCCGCGCAAACCCTGCGGAACATGGGCGCACGGCTGCGCCCGGCACCGGACGATGACGAAACGGCGGATTTCACGGCGAAGAACGGCGGCGTGCTGATGGTCCGGCCCGCCGGCGGCGCCGCCCGGTCCGGCCTGGGCTTTGAATACACCGGCGACCTGTCCGCCCTGCGGGACCGCCTGGCGGCCGCGGGGCACTCGGTCAGTCTGACGGAAGAGGCGTTCGGGCGGACCCTGCACGTGGCCAACCCCGATGCGGTCGAGCTGCCGGAGAACCCCAACGGGGCGATGCTCTGGATTTCGGCGAAGCCGGAAGGCGCCTGACGGTCCCTCCCGTGCGCCTGTGGCTGTTCCTTATGGTGTTGTCGGGTGGTTCCGTGGCCGTTGTGGGGTCGTGGCTACCCGGGGGTGGCGGGTATGGCTTTGTTGCTGTGGCCGGACGATTGGTGTCGTGACGGCTTCGAAGGATTGGCCGCCCGCCGCCCCGCGATGACCCGACCGCTGATTGAGAGACGCGACTTGATCGCCGGATAGGGACACGACGGCGCGGTTATCTGCCGGGTTCCACCCATCCGACAGACTGGAGGCTGTTTTGGTGCATCTATGGGCCGGCATTGACGCCGGCAAAGCCCATCATCACTGCGTCGTGATCGACGCCGACGGAAACCGGCTGCTCTCGCAGAAAATCCCTAACGACGAACCGGCCCTGCTGGAACTCATCGCCTCCGTCCTGAAACTCGGCGACGGCGACGAGGTCGTCTGGGCGACCGACCTGAACCACGGCGGCCCGGCGCTCCTGATCGCCATCCTCGTCGCCCACGGCCAGAACATCCTCTACATCCCGGGCCGGATCGTCCACCCCAGGTGCTGCTGAGCATGCCCGGTACCGGCCCCGCCGCTACGACCAGCGGCTCCTGCGCGTCTTCTACCTCTCCGGGGCACGACGACACTCCGCGCGCACGGCATCTCTTCATGCGCGAATGGGATCAAAGCGTCCTCACGGAGCAGCACCAGCCTGCCGCTCCCACTGAAACGGCAGGCCTTCGCCGGTCCCGTCTCGCACTCGAAGACGGAACCGTCGTCGGCTCCATCTCCACCTCCTTCGATGAGGAACCCGACGGGTTCACAGCACGCCTGTCCGTGAGCTTGCCCGCCACGTGTGACTGCCAAGACCCTTCCAGCCAACATGCAGCGACGCACCGGGTGGAAAGGTCCTCGCTGGGAAAAACGGCGACGAGCCCGAGAGACAGGAAGATCTCCACCGGAACCCCGCCTGCCAGGGAGCGCAACGCGCACAATAAGAACTAAGTCTGCTCAGGCCTCAGCCGGGGAAAAAGCGCCTCGGAATTGCCGCGGTCTATCGCCGCGCGCACGGAGGGGTCCAGCGGATAATTCTCATACTCCATATTCAGGAAATCGATCGCCGCAGAGGGTGCGAACGGGAAGTCAGTTCCGTATGTGATGCGGCCCGGGTCAGCTACCTCGAGCAGGCTGGGCAGGGCCGCCGGGCTGGCAGATAGGGCCACGTCGTAATAAAACCGCCGCAAGATGGACTGCTTCTTATCTCCCAGCGCCGCCAGCGCGCTGAGGGCCAGGTCCTTATCGTTGAGCATCGTCAGCAGGATCCTGTAGGCGATGTAAGGCACGAAGCCGCCCGCGTGGGCCAGGATGAACCTGACTCCCGAGAACTTTTCCATCGCACCGGACAGGATCAGGCTGATAGCGGTGCGGGTGGTGTCGAGCAAGAAATCTGCGGCAAAGGCGGGTATGCCCGGCACCGCCGGAGCGGGCAGCTCAGCGGGGTGGATGAACACTACGGCCCGGCGGTGGTGCAGGAACTCCAGCAGAGGCTCAAAGCCAGGATCGCCCAGATAGCGGCCGGCGTTGTTGGCCAGCAATACGATCCCGTCCGCGAGCAGGGTGTCCAGGGCGTACTGGGCCACCGCCAGGGCGCCTTGCACGTCCGGCAGCGTGAGCGTCGCGAAGAACCCGAACCGCTCAGGCCGGGCCGCGACCACCTCTGCACTGTATTCGTTGATCTCCCGCGCCCGCCGCCGTGCCTCCGCAGCGTCCCCGAAGTACACGCCGGGCGTGGACAGGGACAAGATGCCGGTCTGCACGTCGTGCCTGTCCATGAACTTCAACGCTGAGCGCTCGGACCACGACGGCAGGCCAATGCCGCCGGGGCGGATGCCCTTTTCAAGCATCCAGCGCGCATACCCAGGCGGAACGATGTGCTGGTGAGTGTCAATGCGGTACGGCCGGCCCATCCGGATCCTTGTCCACGTGCTCGTTTCGCTGATACGCGGGCCCTCAGCGGATGTGAACAATCTACTCGCAAATCCGACCCGTGAGCAGACCGCCGGACGGTGCCTGGGACTGAGCTAGACCGTCAGTGGGCGCTCTTCGAAATCGTGTGTACCAACCGCCGCGGGCGCTGGGAGCCGTTCTCTTAGTCGCCCTGCTGGTGGGGGAGAAGGGACACCGGTACAGGTGCCGCCCCGCCCACGTGAAAGGAACAGTCCATGGGCAACAGCAAAACCCGCAGACCATATCCCGGAACGACGACCGCCAAGTGCCTCGGCCCCTAGCCATAGGCCTCAGGAATCCATTGACAACATCATTGAGATTCCTTCGGAGGTACAGCCGGGCCCGCGGTCAGTCCTCCAGCGCCCCGTTGCAGAGCCGGTTCACTACCTCTGTGAGCGTCGTCAGGCCAGCCACGATGTCCTCGTCCGTGGTGTATTCGTGCTCGTTGTGGGAGATCCCGTCCACGCTGGGCACGAACAGCATCACCGTCGGGACCAGGTCCTTCATGTTGGTCGAATCATGCCCGGCCAGGGTCATGACCTGCTTGTTCGCCAGGCCCAGGTCGGCCGCCACTTTGGCCGCGAGTTCAACGCCCTCGGGCTGGTAGGGGGTCACGGGCCAGGTGTGGGCGTGGTTGCGCTCCACCGTGACGTTCGCCAGCCTCTCGATCCCGGCGATCCGCTCGTCCAGCAGGGCGTCCGCCTCGGCCAGGACAGCTTCATCGGCGCTGCGCAGGTCCAGCAGCAGGCTCACCCGCGACGGCACCACGACGGGCGAGTTGGGGTAGACGTTCAGCTGCCCCACGGACGTGTGCAGCACGCCGGGGAAGGTGTCGGCAAGTTCCCGGGCGGCGACCACCATCATGGAGGCACCCAGCAGCGCGTCCTTCCGGTCGGCAATCACAGTGGAGCCCGTGTGGGCCTGCTCGCCATGGACCACGAACTCGTATTTGTTGGCCGCCCAGTTGGAGTTCACCAGGCCGATGGTGATGCCTTCGCGCTCCATGCTCCGGCCCTGCTCAATGTGGATCTCGGCGCAGTAGGCGGCTTCGGGGCCCTCGTAGCTGCCCCGGCAGCCGATCGCGTCCAGCGCCTCGCGGACCGAGACTCCGGCCGTGTCCGTGGTGGCCAGCGCGGTCTCGAGGTCGAGCTTTCCGGTGTAGACGGAGGAGCCCATCATGGACGGCTTGAAGCGGGAGCCCTCCTCGTTAAACCAGTTGACCACCGCGATGTTGAACCGGGGCTGCCCGGCGGCCCCGGCCGCGGCCCACTGCTCCACGAGCCGGAACGCCGCGTGGGCTGCGGCAAGGACGCCGTACGCGCCGTCGTAGCGTCCCGCCGTCGGCTGGGAGTCCATGTGGGAGCCCACCACCACGAACGGCGCACCCGGCACGGCCTCGTACAGACCCCACTGGTTGCCGGCCCGGTCGAACCGGACGGTGAAGCCCTTGGCCTCCAGCAGGCCCGTGAGCCACTGCCGCTGCTGGCCGTCCGGCACGCTGGCCGCCTGCCGGTCCACGCCGCCGTTCTCGGTCGCGCCGAATTCGCTCATGATGTGGAAGTCCCGCACGAACGCGGCGTCGCGGGTGCTGAAAATGGTGTGAGTAGTCACGGTGTTCCCCTATGAACGGTTGGTAGCTGGGTTGAAGAATGGACCGGTTGCGGCCGAATCGACCGCAACCGGGGACGAGAGGCCGGGCGTCCGGAACGTAAACGTCCCCCCGACGGCGGTGGCCAGCACCTGGAGTTCGGCGATGCTGCCCGCGGTGAGCGGGGACCCGGACAGGACGGTGAAGTCGGCCAGCTTCCCGGTGGTCAGTGAGCCTTTGATGCCGGACGTGCCTGTGGCTGCTGCGGCTCCGGTGGTATACGCCGCCAGGGCCTGGAGCGGGCTCAGCCGCTCGTCCGGGTTCCCGAAAACGGCGCCCGAGGCGGTGCGCCGGTCCACGAAGGCCTGCATGCCGCGGAGCACGTTGCCGTCCGCCACGGGGCGGTCGGAGCTGCCGGCGAGAGTCACCCCCGCGGCAAGGAACGACGCGGCCCGGTAGGCCCAGCCGAGCCGTTCCGGCCCGAGGGACAGCGTCATACCGTCCCCGCCGTCGAAAAAGAAGCTGGCCTGCGGGGTGACGGCGATGTCGGCTGCGGCAAGCCGTGGAAGCTGTTCCGGCCGCGTCATCGAGGCGTGTTCGATCCTGTTGGGCACGGTCCGGGGGCCGTATTTCGCGGCGCAGCCGGTGATGATCTCGATCGCGAGGTCAACGGCGCTGTCGCCGATCGCGTGCGCCGCGATCGACCAGCCCGCCGCGTAGGCGGCCTCGATCTTTGCCCGGAGCGCCTCCGGTTCCGCCTGGAAGTAGCCGGTGTTGCCGGTGTTGTCCGTCCCGCCGTGGCTGCAGTAGTCCTGGCTGACCGCGGCCGTTTCGCCGAGCAGCGAACCGTCCAGGAACACCTTCGCCGGGCCCAGGGACAGGAAGTCGCCGCCGAATCCGCTGGCGATGCCCAGGTCCAGACCGGCAGGTGCCGGGACCTGCGGGTCCTGTCCGCCGAGCGGGTGGAGCACATCAAGGACCGGCATCAGCTGTGCCCGCGCGTGGAGTCTGCCTCCGGCCGCCGCCCGCTGGTAGGCGGCCAGCTCCACGGGGCTGTGGCCGATCCAGCCGCCGCCGATCCCGGCCTCGGTGAAGCTCGTGATGCCCTCCGCGGCGTAGTGGCTGGTGGCCCGGTCCAGTGCGGCTTCGATCGCCTCGGATGAGTACGGCAGGATCAGCTGCTGGATCAGCTGCTGCGCGGTTTCCTGAACCAGCCCCGTGGGACGGCCGGCGCCGTCGCGGACAATCACGCCGCCGTCGGGGTCCGGAAACGACGCCGGTTCGGCGCCGGCCAGCCGGAGCGCGGCGGTGTTGACTACGGCCATGTGGCCGGAGTTGTGCCGCATCAACAGGGGCCGGTTTCCCGTGATCCGGTCCAGGACGGCGATGTCCGGGAACTCGCCGCCGTGCTGCTGCTGGCTGAAGCCGGTGGCCAGCAGCCAGCCCGACGCCGGGCTGGACCCGTGCTCTGCCCCGGGCCCTGCGGCGCTGTCTGCCGCCATACCGGCCTCCAGCAGGGCGTAGAGCTGGTGCAGTCCGCGCGCGGCGGAGACGTCCAGCTCGCCCAGGCCCAGCCCGAACCAGGTGGTGTGGCAGTGGGCGTCGATGAAGCCGGGAGTCACGGTGGCGCCGCCGAGGTCCAGGACCTCGGCGGCCTCCATCGAGTCCAGGTCACCGTCGAGGCCCACAATCCGGCCCTGCCAGACCCCCAGCGAGGTGGCCTGCGGGCGGCGGTTATCCATGGTGATGATGTCCGCGTTGCGCAGCAGCAGGTCGAGTTTCATGGGATTACCTAGCGTGGTTCTTTTAGCGGTGGGAGGTGGTGACTGACTTGATGCGGGTGTAATCCTCCAGGCCAAAGACGGAGAGGTCCTTGCCGGTGCCGGAGTGCTTGAACCCGCCGTGCGGGGCCTCGGCCGGAATCACCTGGTGGCAGTTGATCCATACGGCGCCGAAGTCCAGCTCGTTGGATACCCGGGTGACGACGCCGTGGTTGTTCGACCAGACGCTGGAGGCCAGCGCGTACTTCGTGCCGTTGGCGAGCTCCACGGCCTCGGACTCGTCCCGGAAGGGCTGGATGGTGACCACGGGTCCGAAGATTTCCTCGCAGACCACCTCGTCGGCCTGGAACACTCCATCGATCACGGTGGGCTCGAAGTGGAAGCCGGCGCCCGTCCGCTTGCCCCCGGCCAGTACCCTGGCGTTCGCGGGCAGCCGGGACATGAAGCCCTCCACCCGGTCCAGCTGCGCCGCGCTGTTCAGCGGACCCAGGTCCGCGGCGTCGCCGCCGACCTGCAGCGCCGCGGCCGCCGCGGCGAGCGCGGAGCCGAACTCCTGGTGGATGGATTCCTCCACGAGCACACGGGTCACGGCGGTGCAGTCCTGCCCGGCGTTGAAGAACGCACCGAGCGCGATCTCCTTGGCCGCCAGGTCAATGTCGGTGTCGGCGAAGACGATCGCGGGCGCTTTGCCGCCGAGTTCGAGGTGGACGTCCTTGAGGGTCTTCGACGCCGCGGACATCACCTGTGCCCCGGCCCGGGTGGAGCCGGTGATGGACACCATTTCCGGGATCTCGTGATCCACCATGGCGGCACCGGTCCCCCGGCCGCCGCAGATGACGTTCACGACGCCGGCCGGGTAAGCCTCCTGCGCCAGCTCGCCCAGGACCAGGGTGGACCAGGGTGTGGTGTCCGCCGGTTTCAGGACTAGCGTGTTGCCGGCGGCGAGCGCCGGTCCGATCTTCCAGATGGCCATCATGAACGGGTAGTTCCACGGGGTGATCTGGGCGACCACGCCGAGGGGTTCCCGCCGGACGGTGGAGGAAAAGCCGCGGACGTATTCGGTCTGCGCGGTCCCGGACACTACGCGGCAGGCGCCGGCAAAGAAGCGCAGCTGGTCGGCGCCGCGGAGGATCTCGATCTCGCGGGTGACCTGACGGGGCTTGCCGGTGCAGGCCACTTCAGCGTCGAGGAGCCTGTCGACGTTGGCCTCGATGAGGTCAGCGAGTTTGAGCATCATGGCCTGGCGTTCGGCCGGGGTGGTCCGCTTGTAGCTCTGGAAAGCGGTGTGGGCGGCCTGGAAAGCGCGGTCCACCGTGGCGTCGTCGCTGTCCGGGGCGGTGCCGAGCTGGACTCCGGTGGCGGGGTCGAAGAACGGGAGGGTGGCGGCAGCTGAACCGTCCGCCGCAGCCTCTGGGGCGATCTCACCGTTGATGATGTTGTGCAGGGTGATCATGACGGGCTCCGGTCAGTTGCTGGCGGTCTTGGGTGAGCGGGTGGTGGGGTCCTGCGGCAGGTGCAGGACTGCCGGCAGCCCGGATTCGACGGCGCGGCGGAAGGCGGCGCCGAAGTCCTCTGCCCTCTCCACGCGTTCTCCGTAGCCGCCGTAGGACCGGGCCAGCGCGGCGAAGTCCGGGTTGGTCATGTGCGTGCCCGAGGGCCGGCCCGGGTAGTGGCCTTCCTGGTGCTCACGGATCGTGGCAAAGATGCCGTTGTCCACCACGAGGGCGATGAACTTCCCGCCGTGGCCCATGGCCGTGGCCATTTCCTGGCCATTCATCATGAAGCAGCCGTCGCCGGATACGGAGATCACCTGCCGTCCCGGGTAGGCCAGGGAGGCAGCCACCGCCGCCGGGATTCCCATGCCCATGGCACCGTTGCGGGGCGCGGCGAGCGAGTTCGCCGTATTGTGCTTCAGATAGCGGGCCGGCCACAACGAGTGGTTCCCGGCGCCGTAGGTGATGACGGCGTCGTCGTCCATTTCCTGCTTGAGGATTTCCATCACGACGGCGAGGTCAACACCGGTGCCGCCGTCCGGCTGCGCGGTGGAGAACTTCTCGTAGTCCGCGCGGGCCCCGGCCAGCCAGCCGGCCGCGGGTTCCACCGCGGATTCCGTGCCGGCAAGTGCGTTGGCGAAGGACGCGACGTGGGCCGGAATGTGTTGGTCCAGCCGGCCGAAGTGGCCCAGCAGATCGGCGCCGGGGTGGACGACGACCGTGACGGCATCCAGTCCGCGTTTGTAGCCGTCTGAGAGCACGTCAGCGCGGACGCAGCCGACGAAGACCAGCAGATCGGCCTCGTCGAGGCGGCGGGCGTTGGCGTCGCTGCGGGCGTAGCCGAGGTAGCCGGCGTAGGAGTCGCTGCTGTGCGGGACGGCGTCGTAGGCGCGGAATTCCGCGAGCACGGGGATGCCGTGGCGGGAGGCCCAGCCGGCCAGCGCGTCGGAGGACGCCTGGTTCCAGCCTTCGCCGCCCACCACGATGAGGGGCTTCTTGGAAGCGGCCAGCCGCGTCTCGAGGCCGGCGAGGTCCGCCGCTGCAGGTTCGGTCCGGGCGATCGTGCGGGGCTCCACTGTGGCCGATTCGATGGCGTGGACCAGCACGTCTTCGGGCAGACCGATCACCACGGGGCCCGGCCGGCCGCTGAGGGCCGTGAAGATGGCGTCGTCCACCACGCGGGCGGCGGAGGCGGCGTCGTCGAGCGTCACGACCTTCTTGGCGGTACTGCCGAACCAGGCATTGATGTCGAATTCCTGGAACGACTCCCGCCCGCGGTCCGCCACCGGGATGAGGCCCACGAACAGGATCATCGGGGTGGCGTCCTGGTGCGCGGTGTGGATGGCGATGAAGGCGTTGGCGGCACCGGGACCACGGGTCACCATGGCCACGCCCGGAAGCTCCGTGAGCCGGCCTTCGGCGAGGGCCATGAACCCGGCGCCGCCTTCGTGGCGGGTCACCACGGTTTCAATGGAGGATCCGTGGAGGCCGTCCAGCACATCCAGGAAGCTCTCCCCGGGGACTCCGTAGACGCGTTGGATGCCGGCGCGTTCGAGCTGGGCAACAATCAGGTGCCCTGCGGTGGTTGAGGTGCTCAATGCTTCATACCTTTTTCTTCGATGCTGAGGGCCGGCAGGACAATCCCCGAGAGTGCGGTCAGAACCGACACAACCAGCAGGATGATGGCCCCGGGCCAGAATGAATTGCCACTGGCAGCCACGAGGGCTGTGGCGATGAGTGGGATAAAGCCGGAAATAACGCCGGCGCTGTTGGAGGTGATGGCTACGCCCGTGTAGCGGACCTTCGTGGCAAAGAGGGCGGTCAGCGCCGTGCCGGACACCGCGTAAGGGACGGACAGGGTGGCGACGCCGATGATCATGGCGCCGATGACCAGGACGGGGTTGGCGGTGTCGATGGCCAGGAAGACCGGAACGGCCACAACCGCGGAGACCACGCCGCCCCACAGAATGACGCGGCTGGCGCCGAACTTCTCGCCCATTCGGCCAGCCCAGATGAGGACAAAGATCTCCAGCGTTGCCGCGAGGAGGGAGCCCAAGAGCAGGGATTCGTAGGGCATCTTGAGGATCTTGGTGCCGTAGAAGACCACAAAGCTGGTGATGAGGTAGAAACCGCCGATGCCCAGCAAAGCGGAGCACATGCCGACCAGGATCTGGCGCCAGCTGTTGGTCAGGACGCCGCGGATGGGGGCGTGCTCGGTCTCGCCCGACTCCATGAGGGCCTCGAACTCGGGGGATTCACTGAGCCTGCTGCGGATCCACATCGAGATGGCCAGCAGCGGGATCGCGGCAATGAACGGGATGCGCCAGCCCCACGCGTCAAAGTTCGTTTGGCCCACGAGGTAGAGCATGCCGAAGAACCCGCCGGAGGACAGAATGGTGCCGATCGGCGAACCGATCTGGGGCAGCGCAGCGTAGCGGGCCCGCTTTGCCACGGGCGCGTTTTCGACGGCGATGATCACCGCGCCGCTCCACTCGCCGCCCACCGCGAGTCCCTGGATGATCCGCAGGGCCACCAGGATAATAGGGGCCGCAATGCCGATCGTCATGTAGTTCGGCAGCAGGCCGATCAGGCCGGTCACGACGCCGATGCCCACGATGGTGACCATCAGGATTGTCTTCCGGCCTACCTTGTCCCCCAAGGAGCCGAAGATGAACCCGCCGATCGGGCGGGCCACGAAGCCGACAGCCAGGGTGGCGAAAGAGCTCATCGCCGAGACGAAGGGGTCCTCGGACACGAAGTACTGGGCGTTGAACACCAGCGCCGCGGCAGTGGTGAAAAGGAAGAAGTCGTACCACTCGAGGGCTGTGCCCACCAGGGCTGCCAGGGCCACCTTGCGGGTGACACTCTCATCCACGATCCGTAGGTCCGGGCGCTCCGCCCCCGTCACTGCCGTGCTGTTGTTGCTTGCCATGAATTACTCCAAATTGCTAGGGACCGGATACCTCGGACGGACGACATCTTTCGCCGCCTGCCCCGTGATGTGGCTCACCCTTGGGTCTGACTCCATTCTTCCAGTAGGTTCATCCAAAATAACTAGCAATGCGTCACGGGATTTCGGTCCTAGAATGTGTAAATGCACAACTTTCAGGACAACGCCGCGCGCTGGGGAGAACTGGTGGAGCGGCTGCACGGGCGGCTCGACGAACTCGTGGACCTCTTCATGGCCCGGGTCCAGGAGATCCCCGAATATGCCGGCAACAGGGTTGACCTCCCGGAACTTCGCAAAACTGCCCGCGAAACGTTCCGCCGTCTCGTGGACGGGCTGCGGGACAAGGAGTTGCAGCAGGCGGGCCGCAACGGCGACCGCGACTCGCTGATGCAGTTCTCCTCCGAGCTGGGCGCCAAGAGAGCAAGGGCAGGGATCTCTCCCGAGGCCCTGATTTCAGCCGTCCGGCTGGATTTCAGCATCCTGTGGGATGACCTGCTGCAGATCTCTGTTCCCGAAGACGCCATGCTGCTGACATCCAGGGTGGACAGGGTGTGGCGCGTCGTGGATGAATTCGCCACCCATACGCACTCGAGCTACTCGGCGGAACGGGTGCGCATGGCACAGGAAGAATCAAATATCCGCCGCGAGTTCATCGCCCGGCTTTTCAGCAAGTCTGAACTTTCCGCAGACACGATCAGCCAGGCGGCCGCAGCCCTCGTTACCGATCCTGACGCCAGGTTCTCCATAGTTGCCGCCAGCGGGGAGGCAGCCTCGAAACTGCGCGCCATCGCAGCTCAGGGCCCGCAGTCCTCGCAGAAGCTCTTTGTGCACGAATTCGGCGGCAGCGCCTATGTTTTCTGGGCCCTCGGTCCCGCCAGTGGACGGGCGCAACCGGAAGGCCCCGCCTATCTCCCGGCCGGCATCGCCGGGATCCCCTGCGGCTATGTGGAAGGCTTTGCCGGCCTGCGCGCCCTCCCGGCAGCGGCACGGACTGCCGAGCGTCTGGCACTGCTCCTCCAACCTTCGGACAAGGGCCCCCTAACTGCCGCCGGCGCCTGGGCCAGGCTCGCGAAGCAGCAGCTCCAGGACGCCGGCCTGGATCTGTGGGCGGACCTGGACTCGGCACTCTCGCCATGCCGCGGCGGGGAGCGCGAACGCCTGGAGGAAACGGTGCGCCACTTCCTGTCCACCGGCAATATCACCACCACGGCACAGGCCCTTTTTTGCCACCGGAACACCATCCTCAACCGGCTTCACCGTTTCCAGGACCTGACCGGGATCGACCTCGCCGTACCCTCCGAAGCGGCCAGGCTGGTGGTTGCGTGGGCCTGAGCGCGGCTGGAGTGCTGGCGTAGGGCGGCCTGCCTGAACCTTGCCTCTGGGTTGTGTGAACACACAATTTTGGTGGATTTCTGGTGGATTTTTTGCCATTGAACTGTGATGGCTGACACAGGATAGTTGGTGACTATCTGCACCGGACAATCGTCCCCGCACCCCATCTGGAGAACTGATGGCTCACATGGTAAATACCACTGCCGCCGCTGCTACGGCACGGCTGGACCTCGCAAAAATGCGCAAAATCGCCCTAGCCAGCGTCATCGGCACCACCGTCGAGTGGTACGACCTCTTTGTATTCGGCACAGCGTCCGCGCTGGTGTTCAACAAGATCTTCTTCCCCAGCTTCGACCCCATCGTGGGCACCATGCTCGCGTTCGGCACCTTCGCCTCCGCCTACATTGCACGCATGGTGGGCGCCATCATCTTCGGCCACTTCGGGGACCGCCTGGGCCGGAAGTCCATGCTCCTGATTTCACTGCTGACCATGGGCGCCGCCACGTTCGCCATAGGCCTGCTGCCGGACTACAACAGCATCGGCATCATGGCGCCTCTGCTGCTGCTCTTCCTGCGCGTCATCCAGGGCCTGGCCCTGGGCGGCGAATGGGGCGGCGCCGTCCTGATGACGGTGGAACACGCTCCCGCGTCCAAGCGCGGGTTCTACGGCTCGTTGGTCCAGGTGGGCGTGCCCGCCGGGACCCTGATCGCCAACGTCGCGTTCCTCATTGTCGCCTCGACGGTCAGCACCGAAGAGCTCCTTGCCTGGGGCTGGCGCATCCCGTTCCTGGCCTCCGCGCTGCTCGTGGCCGTGGGCATCTACATCCGCCTGCACATCGAGGAAACCCCGTCATTCCAGGCGGTCAAGGATGCCGGCGCCAAGGCCAAGCTGCCCTTCGCGGCCCTCATGGCCAAGTACTGGAAGCAGGTCATGCTCGGCGGCGTTGCCACCTTGTCCACCGGCAGCACCTTCACTCTGCTCGTGGCCTCGGGCGTCTCCTACGGCAAGAAGGAACTGGGCCACTCGGAGGCCCTGATGCTGTGGGTCGTGCTGGCCGCCTGCGCCTTGTGCTTTGTCCTGATCCCTTTCTTCGGCCGGCTCTCTGACAAGCACGGCCGCAAGCCGATCATCTACGCAGGAGTGGCCGCCGAGGCAGCCCTGGCGTTCCCGATGTTCTGGCTCATGGACACCAAGTCCGTGCCGCTGCTCTTCGTCGCCTACCTCGCCATGATGACGGCCTTCGCCGCGAACTACGGCCCGATCGCCACGTTCCTCGCCGAGCTCTTCGGTTCAAAGGTTCGCTACTCGGGACTGTCCGTGGCCTACATGCTCTCCGGGCTCCTCGGCAGCGCCGCAACACCGTTCATCACCACGTGGCTGCTGGGTATGACCCACCAGAGCTCCTCCATTGCGTGGTACATCATGGCCGCCGCCCTCGTCTCGCTCGGTGCCTTGTTTGTCCTGACCGAAACCCGGCACGGCAACATCGACGCCGTCGACTCCGCCCCCACTGACGCGTTCACCGACGCAAGCACGGACCCGTCCGCCGAAGCGGTGGCTGCCAAATGACAACGCCGCACGCCGTGCTCCCCGCTGTTCCTCCCGTAAACGGGACTGTCCGCCGGATCGCGCAGATCCCGGGTGGCGCAGCCGCCGTCGGCCCCTTCTCCCAGGCAGTCGTCGCCAATGGGTTTGTGTTCACCGCCGGCCAGATCCCCGCGATCAGCGGGCTGGATGACCAGCCGGACACCTTCGAGGACCAGGTGCGCCAGACCATCATCAACCTCCGGTCCGTGCTAGAGACGGCGGGGTCCGGCCTGGACCACGTGGTCAAGGTGAACGGCTATCTCACGGATCCCGACCGGCTCGATGCCTACAACCGGGTCTACTCGGAGTTCTTTGGCACGGCCAAGCCTGCGCGGACCACTGTCTGCGTGAGCCTGTGGGGCGTCGCGCTGGAAATCGACTGCGTGGCCGTGGTTGCCGGCACGACGGCGCCGGAGGCCCCATGAGCGCGGTGAGCGCGGGGCTTGACGAGGGGCTCGCCGCCGTCAGCTACCCCACGATCGGGCACTTCCTGGAGGACGGATTCGTGGATCCGGCCATCCGTTCGCTGCTCGACGGCGTCAAGGTGGCGGGCCCGGCGGTCACGGTGCACATCGCTGAGAATGACGCCTACGCCATGAACCGTGCCCTGCTGGAGCTGTACCCCGGCGCGGTGCTGGTGGTGGACATGTCCGGTGACCACCGGCACGCGCCGGTGGGCGCAGTCACCGCGGCAGCGGCCACCGCGCAAGGCGCCGCCGGCGTCGTCGTCGACGGCGTGGCCACCGACATCCTGGAGCTCCGGGCCACCGGCCTGCCGGTCTTCGCCCGCGGGACCTCGTGCCTGACCACCAAAAGGGTCCGCAGCGGCGGCTCCGCGGTGAATGTCCCGGTGCAGTGCGGCGGCATCCAGGTTAATCCGGGCGACTGGGTGCTCGGGGACGACAACGGCGTGATCGTCCTGTCACCGGAGGCGGCGGCCGAGGTGCTGGGCCAGGCACTGGCCTCTGACGCCGCCGAACCGGCGCTGCTGGCACGGATCGCATCCGGCGAGCCGCTGGAATCGGTGCTGGCGTTCTGAGGGACGGCGCGGGGTTCGGGTCAGGGATGGGGTAGAACTTAACCATGAATGTGCGCACCCCTGACCCGAATCCCGGCTGGCTCTCCGACGACGACTTGTCCGAAGCGCGGGGCAAGCTGCCGATGGTCTATGTCGAGGCCGTTCCGGTCCGGCTGGACCCTCTCGGGTTCGTGAACGAGGTCGGCACGCTGCTGCAGGCCGACGAGGACGGCACCATGGTCCGTTCCCTGGTGTCCGGCCGCGTTCTCTACCGCGAGACCATCCGCGCCGCGCTGCTCCGCCACATGGAGAAGGACCTGGGCCCGCTTGCCTTCCCGCAGCTGCCGGTCAGCCCCGTGCCGTTCACGGTGGCCGAGTACTTCCCGTCTCCGTCCCACACCGGCTTCACGGACGACCGCCAGCACGCCGTTGCCCTGGCGTACGTCATTCCCGTCACCGGCGAATGCTCCCCGCGCCAGGACGCCCTCGAGCTGACCTGGATGACCCCGCAGGAGGTCATGAGCACGGACGTGCAGCTGGAATTCAGCGGCGGCCGGGGGGCCCTGATCCGGCAGGCGCTGGCCTTCGCGGGAGTCGGCAACTAGCCGGCCACCTTCGGTCCCGCGCCGTCCGGGGACGCTCGGGGCGGCCCCGGCGTCCCCGACTTCACGCACCGGATTTTGTAGACTGTTGGGCGGACCGCAAGAGAACTTTAAGGACTCCCGATGACCCACCCCCCAGCCTCCCGGAATTACAGTGAACAGCAGGCTGGATCTCTGCGGGCCGGCGACCACCTGATCCTGCCCGACGGAAACCGCTCCGCCGAGATCCATCGCGTGGATGTTGAAGCCGACGATTTTGGTACTCCCGCCATGGTTTTGGCGACGCTCAGCGGCGGCGGTGTGCTGCGGATCGCGGCGGGATCAATGATCCGGGTCACTGACGACGCTGAGCCCGGCCCCCCGGCCTCTTCCGACGGCGGCGCGTTCGGCGCCGTCGCCCCCTCCGACGGAGCCCCCGGCGCCGGCGCCCCCGAACTTCCGGCGTCCGGCCCGTCCCCCGAACCGGAAGAGGAAGTGCGGGACGCAACGGAGTCCGACAACACGGCGGCCGCCGTCGTCGTTCCTCCCCAGCCCGTTGCCCCGCCCGCGGTGAGCGGTCCCAGCGACGCGGAGCTGGCGCTGATCCCGGCCCTCGAGGGCACGCCGGAGTCTGTCGTGGAGGCCGCGGCCGAGGCCCATCCGGGCGCCGTCGGCGTGCTCCTACTTAGTGAACGGCTCGCCAAGGGCATCAACACCAAGTCCGGGAGCTGCCTGAAGGACCTCAGCGACCTCGCGCACGAGCTCTTCGTCACCCTCAAGGACGCCGACAACGCCCTGGCGGTCGCGGACCTGCTCAACGTCCTGCCGTTCGACGGCAACCCCGACCGCTGGGCCTCCGTGGAGTCGTCCCTGGCGCTCTCCAGCTACATCTGCCGCCAGCTGGGGCAGGACCAGCGCGCCGGGATCTACGAGAAATTCCTCCGCGCGCCGGAGGCCATGGAAACGGACCCGTTCAAGGCCAGGATCAACGCCAAGGTACGCCAGCGCTCGCTCAACGAGCCGAACCTGTACGACAAGGAAATCTTCCGCTCGATCGACAACGCGAACCCGGACGCGGAACGCGAATGGCGCCTGCTGCGGCTCGAGGCGCTCCTGTTCCTGCGCGCGCACGGCGGCTCCGAAACGGTTGGCACCGTTGAGCTGGAACGCCGGATCGGCAACGAGCTCGAATCAGTCCGCGCCTGAGGCCTGTGTGGTCCTGCTGGGCCTGCCCCGCTGGGGCCTGGCGTTGGGGCCTGCCCGATAGGGCTTAGCCGATAGGGCTTAGCGTTCGGCCCTACCCGATGGGTGCCGGGAGTTGTAGATTCACCCCATGACGAACAATCTGAGCGTTGTGATTAATTCTGACGCGCAGCAAGTTTGGACCATGCTGCGCGAACCCGCCAAAATCGCCCAATGGCACGGCTGGGTGGCCGATGACCAAGAGGCCGAAATCAACGAAATCTACTTCGGCCCCAATGTGGTCGAAGGCGCAGACCACACCTCCTTGGTGGTCGACGGCGGGGACGTCTTCACGTTGAAACCTGTCCCGACGGGCACGGAAGTCAGCGTCACCCGGGCTGCGATCGACCACAATTCCGAGTGGGCGGCCTGGGACGAGGACATCACCCAGGGCTGGCTGACCTTCCTCCACCAGTTGCGCTTCGCCCTGGAACGGCACCCGCACGGCAAGCGCCGGACCTTTTTCTTCTCCGTGCCCGGCTCTGGCGGGTCCGCGATAGAAAAACTCGGGCTCAGCGACGTCCCGGCGCCCGGGGACCCGTATTCGCTCACCCTGCCCACAGGCGAGGAGCTCTCCGGCAAGGTGTGGTTCCGCAGCAACCATCAGGTTGGCCTGACGGTCCACCACTACGCCGAGCACGGGGACGGCCTGCTGATCGTGGCGGACCAGCCCGCCATCGAGGACGTCCGGCCCGACGGCGGATCCCTCGCGATCGTGTCCACCTACGACCTCGGGGCCCACCAACTGGAGGCGGTCCGTAATTACTGGGACAAGTGGCGGGCTGAGAACTACCCCACATCGGATCCCGTCCACTAAGGCAAGGGAAGCGTTAGCTGGCACACTTGAACCGTGCCAGCCAATCCTGACTTCGCTTCTGTGCCCCCCGCGCCTGCCCGGCAGTCCGAGTTCTCCTTCCGCGTGGGCAAACGCCTGAGCGAGGCGTGCCCGCCGTCGGCCGGGCAGATTGCCGCCAACGGCGGTGAGTTCCTGGGCCGGACCGGCACCATCGCCACCCCGCACGGGGAGATCCAGACCCCGGCGTTCATCGCCGTCGGCACCAAAGCCACGGTCAAATCCGTGCTGCCGGAATCCATTGCCGAGCTCGGCGCACAGGCCGTGCTGGCCAACGCCTACCACCTGTACCTGCAGCCGGGCGCGGACATCCTGGACGAGGCCGGGGGCCTCGGCGCGTTCATGAACTGGCGCGGGCCCACGTTCACGGACTCCGGCGGTTTCCAGGTGATGAGCCTGGGCTCTGGGTTCAAGAAGGTCATCGACATGAAGTCGGTGGACAATTCAGGGCCGGACGACGCCGTCGCCCCCGGCAAGGAACGCCTGGCCCACGTGGACGAGGAAGGCGTGTGGTTCAAGAGCCACCTCAACGGCGACCGGCACCGCTTCAGCCCCGAGATCTCCATGAATGTCCAGCACCAGATCGGCGCGGACATCATGTTCGCCTTCGACGAGCTCACCACGCTGCAGAACTCGCGCGGCTACCAGGAGGAGTCGCTGGAACGCACCCGGCGCTGGGCCGAACGGTGCATCACCGAGCACTTCCGGCTCACGAACGAGCGCGCCGGCAAGCCCTACCAGGCTCTGTTCGGGGTGATCCAGGGTGCCCAGTACGAGGACCTGCGCCGCAAGGCCTGCCGCGACCTCGGCGCCATGAACTTCGACGGCTTCGGCATCGGCGGGGCGCTGGAGAAGGAGAACCTCGGCACGATCGTGCGCTGGTGCAACGAGGAACTGCCGGAGAACAAGCCGCGGCACCTGCTGGGCATCTCCGAACCGGACGACATCTTCACCGCCATTGAGAACGGCGCGGACACCTTCGACTGCGTCTCCCCCACCCGGGTGGCCCGCAACTCGGCGTTCTACCACCCCACCGGCCGGTACAACCTCTCCGGCGCCAAGTACAAGCGCGACTTCGGCCCGCTGCAGGAAGGCTGCGACTGCTACGCCTGCCTGAACTACTCGCGGGCCTACATCCATCACCTGTTCAAGGCCAAGGAGATGGTCTCGGCCACCCTGATCTCGATCCACAACGAGCGCTTCGTGGTGAAGATGGTGGACGACGCCCGGCTCGCCATCGAGGCCGGCAACTTCTTCGAGTTCAAGGCCGAGACGCTGGGCCGGTATTACTCCTAGAGGCTTCCCGCCGCCCCGCCGTCGAACCGCCTCGTCCCGCCCCGCCGTCGAAGTCGCCGGAACCGTGCCAGATCGCCGGAAGTTTCCGGCGACCCCGCTGCGTTCCGGCGACTCGGCGTAGAAGTCGTCCGCCAGGCCGTCAGGCCCTCAGCTCGTCAGGTGCAGCGACGCCGAAAGCGCCGCGTCAGCATCCCGCAGGACCTTGGCCGCCACCTGGAGGCCCTCGATCCGGCCCAGGGAGACGTCCTCATGTTCGATGTTGACCAGCATGTTGGGGTCCACCTCGTACAGCGCGCGCAGGAACTCGGTCCAGTAGGCGGTGTCGTGCCCGCGGCCCAGGGCCACGAAGTCCCAGGCGGAGTCCTTGGGCCACTCGTTGGCCCACTCGTCGCCGCCGAGGTTGGTGCGGCTTTCCTCCGGGGAAAGCCGGCGGAAGCTGTTGTCGAGGACACCGTAGAGCGCGGCGTTCCCCGTGTTCACGCGGACGTCCTTCGCCGCCGCCTGGAAGACAAGCGGACCGAGCTCGCGGACCACCGCCACCGGATCCATCTGCTGCCAGAACAGGTGCGAGGCGTCCAGCTCGACCCCCACGTGGGTCGCGCCGGTCAGCTCGATGAGCTTGTGGACATCGGCAGTATTGAACACGATGTTCTGCGGGTGCAGCTCGAGGGCAACCTTCACGCCGTGATCGGCTGCGAGGCGGTCGGTTTCCTTCCAGAAGTCGGCCGCGATGCCCCACTGATAGTCGAGCACGTCCAGGGCCGCCGAGTTCCAGGCGTTCACGACCCAGTTGACCGTGGTGGCTCCGGGTTCGCCGCCGGGCAGGCCGGACATGGTCACCACGCGGTCCTGTCCCAGCCGCTGCGCCAGCCGGATGGAGCGGCGGATGTCCTCGGCATGCTTCTCGCCGATTTCACGCTTGGGGTGCAGCGGGTTGCCGTTGCAGTTCAGGCCGGCGATCGAGACGCCGGTTCCCTCGAAAATCGCGAGGTAGTCGTCGCGGGCCGCGTCGCTCTCAAGGATCTGGTCCATGGTGGGGACGTGGACGGCCGGCAGGAATCCACCCGTGTTGATTTCGATGCCGGTCAGTCCCAGGCCGGCGATGACCTTCAGGGCCTCGGGCAGCGGCCGGTCGTGCAGGATTGCGTTGTAGACACCGAGTTTCATAGCGTGATTTTCTTTCCGTTGTTGAGGGCGGATTCAGTGACAGCGCCGAGCAGTTCCATGTTGCGCACGCCCTCGTCGAACGTGGCGCAGCGGGGCAGGGAGTCCGCCTGGCTGAGGCCGGCGACCTCCTCGAGGAAGGCCCGGGACTGGTAGGCGAAGGCGTCGTTCTGGCCGAACCCGACACTGGGCGCGTCCATGGCCAGGCCGCCGGCGATGTACGGGTGTCCGGGTCCGAGGATGACCTGGCGGTAGCCGTTCTCGTTGGCCGGGCCGTCGTTGAGGAACAGTTCGATTTCCGCGGGGCGGCGCTGATCGAACCGGGCGGCGCCGTTCTCGCAAAAGACCTCGAAGATGAGGCTGTTGGCGTGGCCGGCCGCGACACGGGAGACCTCGAAGCCGCCGGCGCCGTTCTCGAATTCGGCGGAGAACACCGCGTAGTCGTCGTTTTCGACCGGCTCGAAGGTGTCGCTGACCGCGGCGTGGTCGTGGCCCATGACGGCGCCAAGCGGCAGCGGGCGCTTGTCGATCACGGTACTGAGGCGTCCGCCGCTGATGGACTTGATGTCGCCGCAGAGGAACTCGGCAACGTACGTCAGGTGGCTGCCGACGTCGGCCAGCGCACCGGAGCCCGGGCCGCCCTTGTAGCGCCAGCTCATGGGCGCCGACGGGCTGAACCCGTAGTCGGTCCAGTAGCGGCCGCTGAAGTGCAGGACGTTGCCCAGGACGCCGCTACGGATGAGGTCGCGGATGTACGCGATGCCCGGCGTGCGGCGGAAGGTGAACCCGATGCGGGCGATCGAGCTGGCGTTGCGGGCAGCCTCGGCCATGGCGCGGGCGTCGTCGATGGAGTCGCTCAGCGGCTTTTCGCACAGCACGTGCTTCCCGGCGGCCAGCAGGCCCTCCACGACTTCGCGGTGGAGGGAGTTCGCGATCACGACGCTCACGACGTCGATGTCATCGGCCTCGGCGATCGCCTGCCACGAGGTGTCATTGCGTTCGTAGCCAAAACGCTTCGCGGCGAGGGAACCGAACTCGGCGTTGACGTCGCCGATGGAGACCAGCCGGATAAGAGGAAGAACGGGGCTGTAGAGCGCGGACGCCGTCCGGTACGCAGCCGCGTGCGCTTTTCCTGCCATTCCGGCGCCGATTACGGCAACTCCCAAACTGTCAGCCATCGATTTCTCCTTTGAAATTCGGCCAGGCCGCCGGCCCGACCCTAGAAAATTGGAGCGCTACAAAAACGGGCGCTGAACAAAAGCGTAGCTATGTACATATGTCCTGTCAATGGTTGACCGGTTATCCTCGGATGAGACGTGAAAGGCTCTGCAGATGTCGTTGAACACCCCCCGAACCCGCCGCCCGACGATCTACGATGTCGCCAAGAGCGCCGGCGTCTCCCCGTCGCTGGTCTCGCTCGTGCTGCAAAACCCGTCGAAGGTCAGCGAGAAGCGCCGGGAGGCCGTCCGGGCGGCCATGTCGGAGCTCGGTTACCGGCCCAGCCGGGCGGCGACCACGCTCGCCAGCAGCCAGACGAAGAGCATCGGGCTGGTCATTGACGACTTCCGGAACCTCTGGTTCGTGGACCTCCTGCGCGGCATGGAATCCGCCCTTTCACCCCACGGCTACCAGGTCACCCTCGCGGATTCCCGCCCGGGCGAGAACCGCATCACGGAGGCCACGGACGGCCTGCTGTCCATGCACGTGGAGGGCCTTGTCATCGCCGCCGAGCCAAGCGAGTCCATGATGGCCGGGACCTGGGTTCCGGCAGTCGTCGCCGGCTGGCGAAACGGCGTTCCCGCGGGAGCAGACCTCATTACGAACGACGACGACGGCGGCGGCCGCATGGCGGCGGAGCACCTGCTGGGGCTCGGCCACACCCGGATCGGACACCTTTCGGGCTCCGGAGGTGCCGCTGCCCACCGGCGGGACGGTTTCCGCAGCGGCATCGTGGAGGCCGGCGTCGAGGTCCGGATCGCCGGTGAATCCCAGGGGACCTCGGAGGAGGATGGCTACGCCGCCGCCTGCTGGCTGCTCGACCACCACCCCGACACGACCGCCCTGTTCGCGGCCAATGACACCATGGCCCTGGGTGCCCTGGCCGCGGCCAAGGCCCGCGGCCTGTCCGTCCCGGCGGACCTGTCCGTGATTGGCTACGACAACTCCCAACTGGCCAAGTCTCGGTACCTGGACCTGACCTCCGTGGACAATCGCAGCGACGTTGTGGGGTCCCATGTCGCCAACACCCTGCTGGCACGGATCCAGGACCCAACTCTCGAACCCCGGCGCAAGCTGATCGAGCCGGCCCTCATCGTCCGCGGCACGACGGCCCGCGTTTCCGGCTGAGCCCTCCCCCACCTCCGTCGAACTCGTGGGAGGCGCCCGCCAGCCTCCCGCCGTCGAAATCGCGGGAAACCACCGAACTCGCCGTAAACTTGCGGCGCCTCCGCCGCGTTCCGGCGAACTGGGGGCGGCGTCCCAAAAAGCGCCGTCGCAACAAATCTGGGGTGCGGCCTCGCGTTTTCCACATAACGACGGCGAGGCCTCCCGCCCGATTGGATGGCAGCGCAAGCTTGTGGCATGACGCAGATATCCCTCCTGGAGCTGCCTCCGACAGGCAACCTCTGGCGCACCGAACAACTCCTGGACCTCGGCTACGGCTCGCGCGCCATCCGTTCGCTTCTGGATTCGGGGGGCCTCGTCCGGCTCCGGCACGGCTGCTACATCCGCGCCAGCCTGTGGCGGGCCCAGTCCCCCGCCGTCAGGAGCCGGCAGCTCATCTACGCGCATGCCCACGGGACGCGCACGACGTCGACGGGCGCCTTCCTCTACAGCCACACTTCCGCCGCACGCCTCCGCCGCCTCTACCTGTGGGACGTGGATGACGCGATCCATGTCCTCCAGAAAGTGCGCCCCTCGAACGAGCGCCACGGCAGGGACGTCCGTTGCCACACGCGCCCCTTCGCGGAACACGACGTCGCCGTAGTGAACGGCCTTCGGACGACTTCCCTGGAGCGCACAACGGCCGACTGCGCCATGCTGCTGGGCTACAGGCAGGCGTTGATCCTCACTGACCACGCGCTTCGCCTGGGCGCGGACCCGGCCGCCCTGCAGACCATGGCAAATGATCTGGACGGCCGCCGGGGAATCCGGACGTTCCGGCGGGTCCTCGCCTCGGCCGATCCGCGGTCCGAATCTCCCGGCGAAACCCTGGCGCGCGAGCTGATCCTGCGGTGCCGGATCAGGCCTCCTGAGCCGCAACTGGAGGTCTCAAGCCGCGCCGGGCGCCATCGCCTGGACTTTGCGTGGAAAGAGGAGAAGGTCGCCCTCGAGTTCGACGGCAAAATCAAGTACTTCGATTACAGTCCCACAGCCGAGGTGATCTTCGAGGAACGGCGCCGGGAGAAGGCCCTGACTGAAGAGGGCTGGCGGTTCGTCCGGGTTGAGTGGAAGGACCTCTTCCGCGAGCAGGAATTCAAGAGCCGTCTGCTTCGTGCGCTGGCTAGACGCCCGCACCCTTGAGCGTCGAATTCGCCGGAAGCCCGCAACGTCGCCGGAATCTTACGGCGACCCCGCGGGTTTCCGGCGAAGTGCGTGGCGGCGGGGCGCGGAGTGGGCGTCGGCCGAGCCCGTTCTGCCTCTCGGGTCCCTTGGGTGGCGGCGGGGCGCGGAGTGGGCTCCGACGGGCGGCGAACTGCGCGGCCGGCGGCGGATTGGGTGGGCTGCGGCAGGGCGCGGAGTGGGCAGAGGTCGGCGGCTGCCTACGCCCCGTAGCTCGGTTCGCGCCTCTTGACCCAGCCGATGGCGAGCGAGGTCAGCGGCACGAAGGCGAACTCCACGAGGGTCTTGTAGAGGAAGCCCACGAGGACGTAGTTCACGAACATCCCGGCGTCGGTAATGCCGATCACGGACGCGGCGATGCTACAGAAGATCAGTGTGTCCACGAATTCGCCGGCCACGGAGGAGCCCATGATGCGCGCCCACAAGGACCTTTCTCCGGTCCGCGCCTTCATCTTCACGAGGATCCACGAGTTGATCGTCTGGCCTGCGAGGAAGGCCAGCAGCGATGCCAGCACAATCTGCGGGACCGGCCCCAAAGCGCCCTCCAAGGCTGCCTGTTTGGAGGCACCGTACTCGTCGCCGAACCCCGGAAGGGCGATGATGACCCAATAGCAGAGGGACGCAAAGACGGACAGCGCAAAGCTGGTGACGATAGCCTTGCGCGCCACTTTGAAGCCATAGACCTCGCTGATGACGTCGCCCAGGATGTAGGCCAGCGGGAAGAGGAAGAATCCGCCGTCTGTGATGACGGGGCCGATCGCCACGCCCTTGGACGCCCCGATGTTGGACAGGATCAGCACAACGGCCATGACGGCCAGGATGATGCCGAAATACGGGGAGCCGATCGAGGCGAACCTCGGCGGAGCTGAGGCCGGGAAAGTCTTGGCGGAAGTCATGGGCATTCCATTCGTAGTGGTTCGCTCGGCGGCCCGTGCCCGCAAGGGGAACACGCTGGACGGCCGGCTGTATTAGCACTGGACGGCCCCGGTGACGCGAGCCGACGGAACCGCCTCCATTGTCGCACCCGGCGGTGCGGGCACGGCGGTCTGGACGGCGGTGTAGGCCCGACCAGTAGCCGCGAGTTCGCCGGAAACGCCCGAGGTCGCCGGAAATATACGGCGATCCGGAGCGCTTCCGGCGATTTCGAAGACGACGGGCCGACGCCGCCGGGCCCATGCCGCCGGGCCCACGCTTCGTCGGCGGCACCCACGCCGCCCATGCGGCTCGCCCTCACCCTGTGAACGCTCCGGGCGTGGTGGCAGGATGGGGCCATGGACAAGACCCATGCCTGACACCGCACTTTCCACGCGCGCCCTCGTCAAGCGCTACCGCGACGTCACCGCCGTCGACTCGCTCAACCTCGACGTCCGCCGCGGCGAAATCTACGGGTTCCTCGGCAGGAACGGGGCGGGTAAAACGACGACGATCCGCATGTTGCTCGGCCTGATCCGAACGACCAGCGGGGAGGTGAGCGTACTCGGCCGGCGCGTCAGGCCTGGCGAGACGAGCGTGTTCTCGCGCGTCGGCTTCCTCGTCGAGACCGCGACCGCCTACCCCAACCTCACAGTGCGCGAGAACCTCGACATCCAGTGCCGCCTCACCGGCTCGCCGGCGCGATCCGTTGCCGATTCGATCGCGCTGTTGCGCCTCGATCCGTACGCCGACCGGAGCGCCGGGCAGCTCTCGCTCGGCAACAAGCAGCGCCTCGCCCTGGCCCGCGCGCTGCTGCACTCCCCCGAGCTGCTCGTGCTCGACGAGCCGGCTAACGGGCTCGATCCGGCCGGTATCGTCGAGATCCGCGTGCTGTTCCGTTCGCTCGCCGACGAACGCGGCATCACCGTCTTCATGTCGAGCCACATCCTCGCCGAGGTCGCTCACCTGGCAGACCGGATCGGCATCGTCCACGAGGGCCGCCTCATCGAGGAGTCGTCGCGCGAGGAACTCGCCGCGAAGGCACGCGCCTTCGCGGCAGGCGCCTACACCCCGGAAGAGCGCGAGCAGGCCCTGCTCACACTGGATCTGGAGCGCTACTTCCTCGCGCGCACGGGCGATGGCCCGAAGAGTGGCGTTGTCTGATGTTCGGACGGGTGCTCTCCACCGAGTTCATGAAGCTTCGCCGCGCCAAAGCGACGTGGGCCACGCTGGCGGTGCTGGCGCTGATGCCCCTCGGCATCGCGCTGTTCATGTGGATCGTGCGCGAACCGGGGCGGGCTGCCCAGCTTGGGCTTCTGGGGACCAAAGCGAGCCTCGCCGGGCTAGAGGCGACGTGGCCCGAATACTTCTACATGCTCACGCTGGTCTTCGGTGTCGGTGGGATGCTGCTGCTCGCATTCATCGTCGCCTACCTGTTCGGCCGGGAATACCGTGATGCCACTGCCAAGAACATGCTCGCGCTGCCCGTGGCCCGTCACTGGTTCGCCGTCGCGAAGCTGGCGGTCGCGGCGGTGTGGTGGATGGCGCTCGTAATCATTGTCCTCGTCGAGGCGATGGGGATCGGACTGGCGATGGGATTGCCGGGGTTCTCGGCGCGGCTGGCCGGGACCGGAATCGCAAACGTGCTTCTGGCTGCGGGGATCTCGTTCCTGCTGGCGCCGGTGATCGCCTGGATTGCCGTCTGGAGCCGCGGCGAAGTGGCCCCCATCGCCTTCTCCCTCGTGATGCTGGCCCTGGGCAACTTGTTCGGCAAGACCGGCTGGGCGGAGTGGTTCCCCTACTCGATCGTCCCGCTGCTGATCGGCTTGGTGGCCGACCCCGTCGGCTCGCTCCCGGCGGGCAGCTATATGGTGCTCGCGGCGACGTTTGTAGCTGGCATCGCCGCCACAGTCCTGCAACTGCGGTTTGCGGACAACGCCCAGTAAGCCCGGGGCCGGGCGGTCGCCGCCCAGAGCCGACACCCTACCGGCGCCAGCATCAACGACGACGGCGTGCCCGCGGCTCCCGGAACGTACGTTCCGTAGCCGGCGGCCCGCCGTCGTTCTCCCCCGAGACAATCCCCGAGTCGTGGCGCCTAGCGGCGCGAGGCGTCGATGAGGTCCTTGTCCTCGTCCTTGGGGCCGGAAACACCGGCGCCCGTGTCGACAGCGGCAGGCGCCCAGGCGTGACCCTGCTCGTGGTCCAGGTGCGTGGACTTCTTGTTCTTCAGCGCGAAGATATAGACCAGAAGGGAGATGCCGATCGCCACCGTGACGTAGGTGAAGAAGAGTTCTTCCTGGCCGGCTTTCTGCAGTGCCGCGCCGATCAGCGGGACGGTGCCGCCGAAGAGCGAGTTGGCGATCGCGTAGCCCAGGCCCACGCCGAGGGCGCGGATGGACGCGGGGAACAGCTCGGCCTTCACCAGGGCGTTGATGGAGGTGTAGCCGCCCACAATCAGCAGGCCGCCCATCATGAGCAGGAACGCGGTCATCGGATCCTTGGTTCCGGCAAGGGCGGACAGAAGAGGCCAGGTGAACAGGACGCCGGTGATGCCGAACCACAGCAGCAGCGGCTTGCGGCCCACCTTGTCCGAGATGATGCCGTAGACCGGCTGGAGCAGCATGAAGATGAACAGGGCCCAGAAGTTGATGACCGAGGTGTCGGTCTTGGCGATGCCGGAGGTATCGTTCATGAACTTCAGGATGAAGTTGGTGTATGTGTAGAACGCCACGGTGCCGCCAAGGGTGATCCCGATGCAGATCATGAGCGGCTTCCAGTAGCTGGTGAACAGCAGCTTCATGGTCCCCGGCTGCGCCTCGCCCGCCACGGCAGGGGCCTTTGCGGCCTCGATCTGTTCGGCCGAGACGGTTTCCTCCATGGAGCGCCGCAGCCACAGGACCACCAGGGCGGCCACGCCGCCGATCGCGAACGGGATGCGCCAGCCCCATTCGGTCAGCTCGGCCTTGGGCATGGCGTTCTGCAGGAGCACGAGGACAAGCAGGGCCAGCATCTGGCCGCCGATCAGAGTGACGTACTGGAAGCTGGAGAAGAAGCCGCGGCGCTTGGAAGTGGCAGCCTCGGACATGTACGTGGCGCTGGTGCCGTACTCACCGCCCACGGAGAAGCCCTGGATCACGCGGATGAGGACCAGCAGGATCAGGGCCCACAGGCCGATCACGTCCTGGGTGGGCAGCACGGCGATGGCGAAGGAGCCTGCGGACATCATGGTCACGCTCAGCGTCAGCGCGGCCTTGCGGCCCTTGCGGTCGGCGTACCGGCCGAAGAACCAGGCACCGATCGGGCGCATCAGGAACGACGTCGAGAAGACGGCCATCGCCTCGAGGCCGGCCTGGAGCTCGTCCGTGGAGTTGAAGAAGTGCGCCTGGAAGTAGGCGGCGAAGACGGTGTAAACGTACAGGTCGTACCACTCGACAAGGTTGCCGGCCGAGCCTTTGAGGATGTTGCCGACGGCTTTCCGGGCCTGGGCCGCTTCGGACAGTTGGGTGCTCATCAATGAACCTTCCTGGATCCGGCGCCGCCTGTAAGCAACACCGTCCGCCACCCTAGTCCGCGTGATCCGGAGCACTAAGGTTATGTTCATACTGTTCATGGAATGCTTGTTCATGAGCACAATGCGGGTGGATTTGGCTGCGTGGCAGGATGAAACCATGACTTCTACCGCATTCGACTCCGCTGCCTTGGCCGCCTCTGACGCCGCCTCTGACGCCGCCTCCTCCCCCGCCGTAGCGCTGACCATCGCAGGCTCCGAAGCGACCGGCGGCGCCGGCGCACAGGCTGACCTGAAGACGTTCCAGGAACTCGGCGTCTTCGGGATCGCGAACCTGACCTGCATCGTGTCCTTCGACCCCAAGGACAACTGGAACCACCGCTTTGTCCCGGTGGACCAGCAGGTCATCGCGGACCAGCTGGAAGCGACGACGGCGGCCTACGGTGCCGCGTCCGGCGCACCGTCCGTGTTGGACACCGTCAAGATCGGCATGCTGGGCAGCCCCGCGACGATTTCGACCGTGGCCGCGGCGCTGGCCGGCGGACAGTTCGCCAACGTGGTGCTGGATCCGGTGCTGATCTGCAAGGGCCAGGAACCGGGCCACGCCCTGGACACTGACCAGGCGCTCAAGTCCCACATCCTGCCGCTGGCCACTTTCGTCACGCCGAACCACTTCGAGGCCGAGTCGCTCTCCGGGCTGGAAATCACCGACGTCGAGTCCCTCAAGGCCGCCGCGGTCCGCATCCACGAACTCAGCGGCGCCGCGGTGCTCGCCAAGGGCGGAGTGCGACTGGTTGGCCCCGACGCCGTCGACGTCTATTACGACGGTGAAACGCTGGAAGTCCTGTCCGCCCCGAAGGTGGGCGAAGTGGCCGTGTCCGGTGCCGGGTGCTCGCTCGCCGCGGCCGTGACGGCCGAGCTCGCCAAGGGTGCGACGCCGCTGGCGGCCGCCCGCACCGCGAAGGCGTTTGTGACCGCAGGAATCCGGAACCGGTTGGCCTCGGGCGCCCCGTTCGATGCCTTGTGGCAGGGCGGCCCGCGCTAAACGCTAAGCCGCCGAGTTCGCCGGAAACTCTCCAGTTCGCCGGAAGTCTGCGGCGAACTGGAGAGCTTCCGGCGATTTGGTTCCCGGTTGTCTGCCCGTCAGCGCGGGTCCGCGACCTTCCCCATGAAGAGCGGGAGCCCGGTCTCGACGTGCACGATCTGGTAATGGAACGGCCGGTCGAACTCGATGGTCCGCTCCGGCTGGGGCGGGGCACTGGTGACTGCGCCGTTGACCTGGGTCACGGCCGCGGCCACGGTGCCTTTCTCTGCGACCGTGATGTTGGCGGCCTGGGCAGCCTGCGTGAGCGTCAGCTTCGGCTGGATGGCGTTAAAGTCCTCCGCAGTGCTCAGAGTTTTGTGCAGTCCGAGGGCTCCAAGCACCTTGCGCAGGTCAAAACTGCATTTGTGATCCCACCGGGGCAGCTGGATCTGCACGGATTCCGCCTGCGCCGTGTCGAAGGCTGCCGCAATTTCCGTCAACTTCCCGACGTCGAACGCAGTGGCCGGCGGGCCGGAACCGGCGTCGGGCAGAACCAGCCGCATGACGAAGCCCTCCGCATACGGCAGATCAACTCCGCGCCAGCCCTTGCCTTCCGCGTATTTCATTTTCAGTTCGTTGTTCATGGCGGGAGCGGCGATTTCCTCGCCATCCGCCAAAGTGAAGGGCAGGTCCGAGGTGTTGTTCGGATCAAAGGGCGCACTCCAGGCGGCCGCGAAGTACAGCGCATTGAGCAGGCTGAAGGTGTTGTCCGGATCGTATTTCGCCGGAGCCTCCTTGATCCGGCCACCGGTGTTCTCCGCCACCCAGGCATCCATGGCAGGCTTCGTGGAGCGCTCGTCCGGGAAGTTCACTGGGTACACGCCGGTTCCATAGTGCCGGCCAAGGGTGGCCAGGTACTCCTGGCCCGTGGGCACGGTTTTGTCCACAAACAGGCCGTTCGCCGCGTGCATCACCGGTTTACGCGGCGGGTTCTCCTCGTCCACGGCCCCGGGGTCGCCGTCGAACTTTTCGAGGGAAGCGAGCACCGCGTTCATGGCTTCGTCCCGCCGGTCCGCGGGGAGTCCCAGCACCCCGTCCATTTCGGCGGCGGTGTCCCCGGTGGCGCCGGCCCGCAGCATCGCCAAGGCAATCAGCAGGCTTCCCGGCGAGGAAACGACGTTGCCGTTGGTACCGTCACCGCCGTCGGACAGCAGCGCCGCGCCGAGTTCAAGGGCGGAAGCCCGGAATGCCTGAAGTTCGGCGGCATATGCCGTGCTGTCGACCGCAACCCGCTCCACGCCGTCGGCCTTCAAGAGCCCTGGGGCCGGGGCCGAACATGCGGTGAGGGCCGCCACGGCTCCCGCCGCAGCAATTCTGGCCACCTTCAACTTCATGGCTGCCCTCCGACAGGTGCGTCCGACTATAGGCGGAATCCGCCGCTCCCAGTCAACCAGCCGGAGCGTGGCACAACGATGCCTGTACGGTCACGGTTTGCCGTCGTTTTGGTCTCGGGGCGGCGGCTCCGCGGTTCCCATCCGGGGCGCCGATCCGGTGGTTCTCCTGAGGCACGACGCCGGTGCCACTGACGTCCAGTTCGCCGGAACTGCTCGAGTTCGCCGGAAGTTCGGAATGAATCAAGCTGTTTGTGACAGCTGGTTGGTTTTGTGGTTGATGCCGGCGTGGGCCGGGGCGGGTGGTGCGGTGGGTTTGTTTCGGTAGCGGTGAGGATGCCGGGCGTGGCAGGCGTTGAGGGTTGCCTGCCGCCGCTGGCGTGCCTGGTCGACCCGTCCTTCGTGGACGGTGTCGGGTGTGTAGTAGTTCAGGCCGCTGTGGCGGTGGTTGGCGTTGTAGTCGGCGAAGTAAGCCGCCATGTAGTCGCGGGCGTGCTGGAGGTCCTGGAACCGGCGGGGAAAGTCCAGGTCGTATTTCACGGTTTTGAACAGGGATTCTGAGTAGGGGTTGTCGTCGGAGACCCGCGGGCGAGAGTAGGACAGTGTGATGCCCAGGGACTGGGCAAGCTGTAGGGTGCTGCCGGCCCGCATGGGTGCGCCGTTGTCGGCGTGGAGTACGGCGGGGCGCTGCCGGTTTTCGGTGACCGCGCCGTTGATCAGTGCGGCGGCGAGGGTGGCCGTTTCGGTGTGTTCGACGCGGTGCCCGACGACTCTGCGAGAGAAAACGTCCAGGATCGCGTAGAGCCGGAAGGTGTGTTTTCCCGGGCCGTGGAGCATCGTGATGTCCCAGCTCCAGAGCTGGTTCGGGGCGGTTGCGTGGATGATGGGTTTGGCTCGTTTGGGGCCGGTTCCCGTGCGCTGTTCGCGGCGGTCGCCGTTCTGCCCGTTCCGGGCCACGATGCGGTGGGCGGCGGCGATGGAGAAGAAACAGTGCCCCGCGTCGAGCATCCGGTAGTAGGCCTGGGTGACGGAGAGGCCGGCGTATTCCCTGGAGTTCAGTAGCTCCATGAAGGCGTCGGCTTCGGTATCGGTGATCCGGTTCGGGTAGGCACGGTCGGGATGGGGTACCAGGATGCCCGTCGGTGTAGGCGGGCTCAGACGCCGGTACCAGGCCGTGCGGTGAACGCCTACCAGGGCGCAGGCCTTCACCGCGGACCAGCCGGCGGTGATCAGTTTCCCGGCAAAGGTCAGGGCGATGTCTTTCCAGGTTTTGGCGTCAGCCACTCCGGCCGGCCCGGCTCCGGCTCCTCCACTTTGGATCCGTCGCCGCCGCGCTCTTGGCCATCGCGTCCAAGAGCGCGGAAGCTTTTCCCAGAATGTCCACGGCAGCCTCGGACCGCGCCAGCTTGGCCTTGAGGATTTCGTTTTCCTTCAAGACCCGTTTGAGCAGCTGCTTATCGCCTGCGTTCAATCGCTGGTCCTCCTCCAGGTTGTCGGATCTGGACCTCAGTTCACCGGACTCCCGCTCGCGGCACCAACGGTTCATGGTGCCTTCGGTGATGCCCGCCGCCCTGATGAATGCGGCTTTAGATCCCCACTCGAGGCATTTGTCGTACTCATCCAGAATCGCGTGCTTCTGGTCGGTAGTGAAGTGCTTCCGGTTCGAAACACGAACAGGCATAACGAAGTCCATGATGGACCTTCCCCCGCTCTGAGCACCGGCTCCAGCAACAGAAAACCTGTCACACAACAGCCTGACACACAGGGAGTTTCCGGCGAACTCGAGACTTTCCGGCGAATTCGCTACGTCCCGGGAGGCGGGCGTCAGCGCCGCGGGATGTTCCGCAGGTTGCTCCGTGCCATGCTCACAGCCTCGCCGGCGCCCCGGTTGAGGACCACCTTGGACATCGCCGTGGCGAAGCCCAGGACCTGGGCGCCCTTGATCTTCGGCGGGAGGGACAGCGCTTTGGGGTCCGTGATGAGCTCCACGAGCGACGGCCCGGGGTGGGCGAAAGCTTCCCGGTAGGCGGCTTCGATGCGGGTCGGGTCCGTGACCCGGACGGCGTGGAAGCCCAGGGCCCGGGCAACATCCGCGTAGTTGGCGTCCGGGACATCGACGCCGAAGTCGGGGAGGCCGTCCACCAGCATTTCGAGTTTCACCATGCCCAGCGTCGAGTTGTTGAAGACCACCACGTTGACCGGGAGCCGGTGCGCGGCGACCGTGATGAGCTCGCCCAGCAGCATGGACAGGCCGCCGTCGCCGGAGACCGAGACCACCTGCCGGCCGGGGTAGGCCAGTTGGGCGCCGATCGCATGCGGCAGGGCGTTGGCCATGGAGCCGTGCAGGTAGGAGCCGATCAGCCGGCGGGTGCCCAGCGGGTTGATGTACCTCGCGGTCCAGACGTTGCACATGCCGGTGTCCGCCGTGAAAATCGCGTCCTCGGCCGCCACCTGGTCCAGCAGCGAGGCCGCGTATTCCGGGTGGATCGGCTGTTTCGTCCCCACGTTCCGGGTGTACGCCCCCACGGCCTTGTTCATGAGCCGGTCGTGCTTCCTGAGCATCGAATCCAGGAAACGGCGGCTCTTCTTGGCCGTCAGCAACGGCATGAGCGCGGCCAGGGTGGGAAGGACGTCGCCGTGCACGGCAATGTCTACGTCGGTTCGCCGCCCGAGCTTGTGGGCGGCCCGGTCCACCTGCGCGGTGCGGGTTCCCGGGAGGAACTGGTCGTACGGGAAGTCCGTGCCGAGCAGGATCAGCAGGTCCGCGTCCTCGATGCCCTCGGCCGCGGCGCCGTAGCCCAGCAGCCCCGTCATGCCGATGTCATACGCGTTGTCATACTGCATGAAGTCCTTGCCGCGGAGCGAGTGGCCGATCGGCGCCGCGATCATCCCGGCGAGCGCGATCACCTCGGCGTGGGCGCCCTCGACGCCGGCGCCGGCAAAGATGGCCACCTTGGCGGCGGCGTTGATGGCGTCGGCCAGTTCCTGCACGCTGGCGGGGTCCGGCGTCAGCGTGGCCGGCCGGAATGCCGCGGGGGCCGGGGTTGCGGCGGTCGCCTCCAGACCGGCGATATCGCCGGGAAGGGTCACGACGGCGACGCCGCGGAGCCCGACGGCGTGCTGGATGGCGCTGTGCATGACCCGGGGCGCCTGCTCCGCGGTGCTGATGAGCTCGGAGTAGACCGAGCATTCGTTGAAGAGCCGATCCGGGTGGGTTTCCTGGAAGAAACTGCTGCCGATCTGCTTGCTTGGGATGTGCGAGGCGATGGCCAGCACCGGAGCCCCGGAGCGGTTGGCGTCGTAGAGCCCATTGATCAGGTGCAGGTTGCCGGGCCCGCAGGAACCGGCGCACACCGCGAGCCGGCCGGTTAGTTGGGCTTCCGCCGCCGCGGCGAACGCGGCCGCCTCCTCATGCCGGACATGGATCCAGTCGATGCCGCCCTGCTGCGAGCCGCCGGTCTTGCGGACGGCGTCGACGATCGGGTTGAGGCTGTCCCCCACGATCCCGTAGATCCGCTGCACGCCGGCAGCCTGGAGTTGTTCGATGAGCTGGGTGGCAAGTTCTTTGGCCATGGGTGCACGCTCCCGCGAGGTGGATCGATGAGCTGACACAGGCCAATATAGTCCGCCCGGCCCGGGCAGAACCTGAGTGAGGGTCAGTTCCCCGAGTGCGCCTGCAGGAAGGTGTAGACCTCGGTCTCGTCCACCCCGGGGAAAGCGCCCGGCGGCATCGCGGCCAGCAGGTGGGAGTGGGCCCGGGCCGAGGGCCAGGCGTTGCCGGCCCATTCGGCGGTCAGCGACGCCGGCGGGCGGCGGCAGCAGCTTTCGTCAGGGCAGGTGGACTTGGACCGTTCCGTGGTGTCGCGGCCGCGGAACCACTTCACATGCGCATACGGGACACCCACGGACAGGGAGAACTCCCCGTTCGCGGAGCGTTCCGTCCGGGCCGTGCACCAGTACGTCCCGGCCGGGGTGTCGGTGTACTGGTTGTACGCGCTGAACTTGTCCGGGACGTCGAACACCACCCGGGACGTCCAGTTCCGGCACGAGAACTGGCCCTCGATGGCGCCGGTGTGGTCCTGCGGGAACGTCACGCCGTCGTTCTCGTAGGCCTTGTAGATGATGCCGCTCTTGTGCGTCTTCTGGAAGTGCGTGCGGATGCCCAGGTGCTGGGTGGCCAGGTTCGTGAACCGGTGCGCGGCCGTCTCGTAGGACACCGCGAAGGCGTCCCGGATGTCCTCGACCGCGATTTCCTTGGCTTGTTTGGCCTCCTGCAGGAATGCCACCGTGGCCTGCTCGGGCAGCAACAGCGCGGCGGCGAAGTAGTTTGTGGCCACGCGCTGCATCAGGAAATCGCCGTAGTTGTTGGGGGTCTGGTGGCCCAGGACGTAGTGGCCCAGCGCCTGCAGCAGCACCGAACGGGGGTCGTGATCGCTGCGCGCGTTCTGCGTGAGATAAATTCGGCGGTTCTTAAGGTCGGTCACCGAACGCGTGGAATGCGGGAGATCACCCACATGGTGGAGGCTGAATCCGAGGTGCCCGGCAATGTCCGAGATGACGTGGTGGGACAGCGGACCGCTTGTGTGTCCCACCGAGGCCAGGACCTTCTGCGCCTCGGCTTCGTACTCGGGGAAGTAGTTGTTCCGCTCCCGCATCATCGCCCGCAGTTCACCGTTCGCGCGGCGGGCCTCCTCCGGCGTCGCGATCTGTTCGTTCAGGCGGCGTTCCAGCTCATGTTGCAGCCCCACCATCGACTCCAGCACATCTATCGGAAGCCGCGAGCTGATGCGGATTTTCGGCAGGTTCAGGGACTCATAGATGGGGCTGCGCTGGTACCGTTCCAGCTCGATCTCTAGGGCCGCACGCCGGTTGGGCGGCTCCGCGCCAAGCAGCTCGTCGATGCTCACCCCGAGCGCCGCTGCAAGCTGCTGGAGCAGGCCAAGCTTGGGCTCGCGTTTTCCGTTTTCCATCAGGCTCAGCTGGCTTGGCGCTGTGCCGACGGCGGCACTCAGGTCGTCGAGCGTGAGGCCTGCCGCCTTGCGCAGATGGCGGACGCGCCGGCCCAGGCTGATGACGTCCACCTCCGGCGCTGCGGGCGCGGACGGCGAAAGAGCTTGGCGATTCCAGCTGGTTGAGTGCATTTCTTGAGAATACGCGAAGAAGTGCATTTCTTTCCATCCTTTTAGTCTAGAAACCCCTTGGAAAGTGAAGAAAAGTAGAACTCACGGAAAGATTCGCATCCGGAACAACCAGTCAGGATCTGCAGAGACGCAGACTGGCCGGCCCGGACCCATCAAGGAGACAAAGATGACTGCAGCATTTGAGCCCACCCAGCAGACGCCCGAGCAGCAGGCCGCCGCACTGGAGCTCGAGTGGGCCGCCAACCCCCGCTGGGAAGGTGTGACCCGTGACTACAAGGCAACGGACGTCGTCCGCCTCCGCGGCCGCGTCTCCGAAGAACATACGCTGGCCCGCCGCGGCTCCGAAAAGCTGTGGACGCAGCTCACCCAGGAGCACAGCACGGGCAAGTACACGAACGCCTTGGGCGCACTGACCGGCAACCAGGCCGTGCAGCAGGTCAAGGCCGGGCTCCGCGCCATCTATCTCTCCGGCTGGCAGGTCGCCGCCGACGCCAACAACTCCGGCCACACCTACCCCGACCAGTCGCTCTACCCCGCGAACTCGGTGCCCACGGTGGTCCGCCGCATCAACAACGCCCTGCTCCGCGCGGACCAGATCGAGTTCTCCGAGGGCATCCAGACGGTCGAAGACTGGATGGTCCCGATCGTGGCCGACGCCGAGGCCGGCTTCGGCGGCCCGCTCAACGCCTACGAGCTCATGAAGTCGATGATCCAGGCCGGCGCCGCGGGCGTGCACTGGGAAGACCAGCTCGCCTCGGAGAAGAAGTGCGGCCACCTCGGCGGCAAGGTCCTGATCCCCACCCAGCAGCACGTCCGGACGCTGAACGCCGCCCGCCTCGCCGCCGACGTCGCCGGCACGCCGTCGGTCATCATCGCCCGCACCGACGCTGAGGCGGCCACCCTGATCACCTCCGACGTCGACGAGCGTGACCAGGAATTCATCCTCCGCGAAGGCGGACAGCCGGTCCGCACCCCGGAAGGCTTTTACAAGGTCCGCAACGGGATCGAACCCTGCATCGCCCGCGCCAAGGCCTACGCCCCCTATTCGGACCTCATCTGGATGGAAACCGGAACCCCGGACCTGGAGCTGGCCCGCAAGTTCGCCGAGTCCGTCAAGGCCGAGTTCCCGGACCAGATGCTTTCCTACAACTGCTCGCCGTCGTTCAACTGGCGCAAGCACCTCGACGACGCCACGATCGCGAAGTTCCAGCGCGAACTCGGCGCCATGGGCTTCACGTTCCAGTTCATCACCCTGGCCGGCTTCCACGCCCTGAACTACTCGATGTTCGACCTCGCCCACGGCTACGCCCGGGAAGGCATGAGCGCGTACGTCGAGCTGCAGGAGAAGGAATTCGCCTCCGAGTCCCGCGGCTACACCGCAACCAAGCACCAGCGCGAAGTCGGCACCGGCTACTTCGACGACATCGCCACCGCGCTCAACCCGAACGCATCCACCCTGGCCCTGGTGGGATCCACCGAAGAAGGCCAGTTCCACTAGACACTTCCCTGCCAGTTGCTCTATCACTTTTGGTCCTCATCGGCCGCCTTGGGGACCAAAAGTGATAGGGCAACAGCGGACTTTCAAGGAGCACCTCCCATGAACAGCTTCACTGACAACTTCACCATCAACGGGATCACACTGACCGCGCAGCCGATTTGCCGGCAGAGCGAGGTTCTTACCCCGGACGCTTTGGCCTTTGTGGCCAAGCTGCACCGGGCCACGGCCGGTCGCCGGCAGGAGCTGCTGCAGGCACGGCAGGAACGCCGCCACCAGATCTCCAAGGGCCAGGACCCGCGGTTCCTGCGCGAGACCGAGGCCGTGCGCAATGACCCGAACTGGCGCGTAGCTCCCCCGGCTCCGGGCCTGGAGGACCGCCGCGTGGAGATCACCGGTCCGGTCGATAAGAAGATGACCATCAACGCACTGAACTCCGGTGCCAAGGTCTGGCTCGCGGACATGGAGGACTCCTCCACCCCGTCCTGGCGCAACGTGATCCAGGGCCAGCTCAACCTGACGGACGCGCTGGAACGCCGGATCGACTTCACCTCGCCCGAGGGCAAGGAGTACAAGCTGCGCCCGGCCGGGGAGCTGCCCACAGTGGTGGTCCGTCCCCGCGGCTGGCACCTGCCGGAAAAGCACATGCTCATCGACGGCGCCCCGATCGCCGGCGGGATCGTGGACTTCGGGCTGTACTTCTTCCACAACGCCCGCCGCCTGATCGCCCAGGGCAAGGGACCGTACTTCTACCTGCCCAAGATCGAGAGCCACCTCGAGGCCCGGCTGTGGAACGACATCTTCATCCTGGCCCAGGACCTGCTGGGCATTCCGCAGGGCACCATCCGCGCCACCGTGCTGATCGAGACCATCACCGCGGCGTTCGAGATGGAGGAGATCCTCTACGAACTCCGTGACCACGCGGCGGGCCTGAACGCCGGCCGCTGGGACTACATCTTCTCCCTGATCAAGAACTTCCGCACCCGCGGCCCCCGCTTCGTGCTGCCGGACCGCGGCCAGGTCACCATGACCCAGCCGTTCATGCGGGCCTACACCGAACATCTGGTCCGGGCCTGCCACAAGCGCGGTGCCATGGCGATCGGCGGGATGGCCGCGGCCGTCCCCAACCGCAAGGACCAGGCTGCCAACGCGATCGCCTTCGAGAAGGTCCGCGCGGACAAGACCCGTGAAGCCGGCGACGGCTTCGACGGCTCGTGGGTGGCGCACCCGGACCTGGTGCCGGTCTGCCGCGAGGTGTTCGACGGCGTCCTCGGCGACCGCCCGAACCAGCTCCAGCGCCTCCGCGAAGACGTCACCCCGGACGACCGCGCCCTCCTGGACATCTCCACGACCACCGGAACCATCACCGAACAGGGCCTCCGGAACAACATCGAGGTGGGGATCCGTTACATCGAGTCCTGGCTGCGCGGCAACGGCGCCGTGGCCATCCACAACCTGATGGAGGACGCCGCCACCGCGGAAATCTCCCGCTCGCAGCTGTGGCAGTGGATCTTCTCCCGGGCCATCACCGACCACGGCGATGTGGTCACCCGGGAGTGGGTGGAGGACATGCTGGACGAGGAATTCGCCAAGCTGGAGCGCTTCGAGGGGGACCGTTTCGCCGACGCGCGGGACATCTTCGAGGAAGTCACCCTCAGCAACGAGTTCCCCTCGTTCCTGACCCTGCCGGCCTACGACCGCTTCCTGCATGAAGCGCGCGACGGCGCCGACGTCGCCACCGGGGACCCCGCGCTGGTTCCGGCGTAGGACTCCACGGCCCCGGGCATCCGGGTCCGCAAAGATTTCCGTTAGCTGGGCTGCCATGCCCTTCGCAACAGGCACCCCGAAATCCGGGTGGCAGTCCAGCAACGGAAGACCCCCACCTACTCGACAACGGCGTCGAGATGACGGCTAAGGCCCATGTTCCTCACGAACATGGGCCTTAGCTGTTGTCTTGATTGAAGTCACCCCGGCGCAGCTTCAACACCCTCAAGCATTTGCGGTCGCTGCCCGCGGCGGTCACTGCCCGCCCGGTACGACTAGCTCGTCCTCACGTACAGATCGGCCGCCGCCCTACAGTCCTTCGTCATCTGGAGCGCAGCACTGGTGTTGGTAAGACCAGCCCCTAGCCCTCCTGGTCGATGGCCGACATATCGCCGACGCCAGGCGTGCCATCGGCGAGCGCGTAGCGCTGCATCACCGCACCCTTCGGTGAGGCGACGACCGGCTCGATGAGTCTGAGGTTCGTCGGAACCACACCGTCGGCGAAGACTTTCTTTCCACCGCCGAGGAGGATCGGATAGACCCAGAGCGTGAGCCGATCGAAGAGCCGCTCGGCGAAAAGGGTCTGTACGAAGTCGAGGCTGCCGATGACGTGGATGTTCGCGTGCCGGTCGCGCAGTTCGCGCACGGCGGCGACGACATCAGGACCGAGCAGTGTGGAGTCGGCCCACTCGAGGGTCGGCGTCTGGCGCGAGGCCACGTATTTCGGGAGGCGGTTGAACAGCCGCGCGATTTCCCCTTCCGCGTGCGGCCAGTACGCGGCGAAGATGTCGTAGGTCCGGCGCCCAAGCAGCAGCGCGTCCATCCCCGCCATCCCGGAGTCAATTTGTTCGCCGACGACCTCGTCGAAGAGAGGCGCCTGCCAGCCGCCAAACGCGAAACCGTCGTCGGCGTCCTCGTCCGGCCCGCCGGGCGCCTGCGCGACGCCGTCGAGCGTGGTGAACAAGTCGATATGGATGAGTCCCATGCCGTGCTCCTTCTCTGTCGCCCGTCGTCGCCCCGGCGACGGGATCACTTCGACGCTGTCACACGATCCCACTGCGAAGCAACGGTTTCACCGGATCGACACGGGCATCCGACAACACCTCAGCCGAGCCACGACATCAGTCCGCCCCGAACACTAGGCGAACGTTAGGAGGCACACCCTAGCGCGGCTTGGGCACGCGGCGCAGGGACAGCGCGGTGCCCACGATGAATGCGCAGACGGAGCAGAGGATCATCAGCAGCGGGCCGGTCCAGGCTCCGGTGACCCCGTGGACGTAGCCGAGCAGTGTCGGCGCCACTGCGCCGAACGAGTACCCCGTGCCCTGGACGACGGCGGACATCCGGGCCGCTGAGGCCTGGTCCCGGGCCAGCCGGATGATGGCGAGGAAGATCAGTGTGATGCCGCCGCCCTGGGCCACACCGCCGAAGGAACACCACAGCCACCACAGCTCCGGGGCGAGCAGTAGGCCCAAAGGTACCGTGAGCCACAGCAGTCCCAGGGTGAGGCCCACCGCCGTCGTGCTGGCGAAACGGGCCGCCAGCGGCACGCCCAGTCCGCCCACAATGGCGAGAATCTGGAAGAGCGAGGACCCTGCCCCGGCGGCTGCGGGCGCCATGCCCAGGACGTCGGCCAGCAGGCTCGGCAGCCACGCGGTCACTCCGTAGTAGGAGAACGCCTGCCCGGCGAACCCGAAGGTCAGGGCCGCGGTGATCCACCGGGAGGTGAGCTTGCCTCCCGGCCGTCCCGGGTCCGTGGCGGGGACGGCTTCGGGAATAAAGGCCCGCCGGCCGACGGCGATCACCCAGACCGTGCCGGCCGACACCGCGAAGAGTCCACTGGCCGCAATCGAGGCCCGCCAGCCCAGCAGATCGGCCAGCGGAGCGGACACCATGGAGGTCAGGAACGAGCCGATATTCAGCGCCGCGGTGTACGTGCCCATCGCCGCGCCCTGCCGGGCCGGGGTGAAGTCACGCCGGATGATCAGCGGGACCACGATGTTGCCGATCGTGATGGCGACACCGAGGATCACGGTGCCCAGCATGACGAGGGCGCCCCCGCCCGCGGAGCGGACCACGACGCCGAAGAGCACGCCGAGCAGGGTCAGGGTGATAGCGAACTCGGGACCCAGCTTGCGCCCGGCCAGGGAGGCCAGCGGCGCGGCCAGGGCAAAGCACAGCACGGGGATCCCGGTCAGGAATCCCAATTCCACCGGGGTGAAGCCGAGATCGTCCTCCAGCTGCGCGATTACCGGGGCCACGGCCACCAACGGGCCGCGCATGTTCAGCGCGATCAGCCCGATCGCGAGCATGAGGAGCCAGCCGCGAGGTGCCCGGGCCAGGTCGCTCATCGGGTGGGCCGGCGCCCGGCGGGCGGGCAGAAATATGGTTTCATCAGTCCCATTGCTATCACGGGCCCCTGCCGCACCTGCGGTATGTGACGCTTCAGGCGCCGCTTCCCGGGACACCCCTAGCCCGTGGCCTGCAGGGTCGCCTCTATGACGGCGGGCGAGAGCACGTGCTGCGTGACCATCTGGCTGGCGCCGAGGATGGCGGCCTGGTCCCCGGCCTTCGACACGCCGATCCGCAGGTGCGTCGTGGCCGGGGGCAGCGAGCGCCGGTAGACCACCTCGCGGACTCCGGCCATGAGGTGCTCCCCGGCCTGGCCGAGGCTTCCGCCGATCACAATCACCGAGGGGTTCAGCAGGTTCACCACCGTGGAGAGGACGTCGCCGAGGTCCCTGCCGGCCTGCCGCAACGCCTGGATGGCCTGCAGGTTCCCCTCTGCGACGAGACGCAGCACATCGCCGCCGTCGTGCGCCGGCAGGCCCTGCTGCGTCAGCGCCTTGGCGACCGCGGGCCCGGAGGCCAGGGCTTCGAGGCACCCGTAGTTGCCGCAACGGCACAGCACATCATCGCCGCGCGGAACCCGGACGTGTCCGAGGTCGCCGGCGGTTCCGTTGGCGCCGCGCTGGAGCTGGCCGCTGCTGATGATGCCCGCACCAATGCCGGTGGCCACCTTGATGAACAGGAAGTTGTCGTCCTCGGGCCAGTGCGCCGTGCGCTCGCCCAGCGCCATGATGTTCACGTCGTTGTCCACCAGGACCGGAACCGGGAGGGACCGCTGGACATGTCGGACGACGTCGAACCCGTCCCAGCCGGGCATGATCGGCGGCTTCACCGGCATGCCGGTGGCATGTTCCACCGGCCCCGGGAGCCCGATCCCGGCGCCGGCCAGATCCGCGGCGCCCCGGCCGGCCTCGCCGAGCAGCCGCAGCCCTTCATCGATCACACGGTCCAGGACAGCCACCGGGCCGTCTGCGACGTCCTGCGCCAGCCGGCGCTCCGCGAGCACCTTCCCGCTGAGATCCGTGACGGCAATGATCACGTGCGTGGCCCCGACATCCACCGCCAGCACTACCCGGGCGGCCGGGTTGAAGGCAAAGCGCGACGGCGGCCTGCCGCCGCTGGAGCTCGCCTCCCCGGCGGGGCCAACGAGTCCCGAGACCATCAGCGCGTCGATGCGGGAAGCGACGGTGGAGCGGGCCAGCCCGGTGGTCAGGGCCAGTTCCGCGCGGGTCCGGGCCTTGCCGTCGCGCAGGAGTTGGAAGAGGTCGCCGGCGCGGGACAGGCTGCCGCCAGCCTCTGGGGCTGCGGACTCGGTACCGGTGGGAGAACTCATGAGTAAGTGATAGCACGAAGATCTTCTGCATGTCACGGCGAAAAAAGATTGACACGCAGTTTTCAACTTTTGCTTGACGCCCGGCAAAAGTATCTCTAGCTTTGGCAGTGAGCCAGATCACCGCCCCAAGCAGGTTCGCTGCCGGGAGGGTGCAGGTACTTACGAAGGGGTATGGAACTTGTCGAGCCAAGAACATGCGGCACCGGCGCCGCTAGGGGTGGGGATCCTGGGGGCCGGCCACCTCCCGGGCGTCCTCTCCACTGCGATCTTCGCCTTCCTGCTGGCCTGGAACGACTACCTGGTTGCCATCGTGTTCCTGCGCTCCACAGAAATCTTCACCCTGCCCATGGGCGTGCAGTCCTTCTTCCAGCAGAATCAAACGGACTGGACCTCCGTCATGGCCCTGGCTGTGATCATGATGCTCCCGCCCATCCTCGTCTTCGCTGCCCTGAACAAGTACTTCAGCGTCGGCGGTATTGGCGGATCCCTCGCCGGCCGCTAGGCCTTCCCCTACTTGAAAACAACCGACTCCCAGCAAAGGAATCCCGTGTCTTATTCAATCCAGCTGTACACCCTCCGCAACGCCCTCCAGGAAGACCTGCCCGGCACCATCAGACAAGTCGCCGAGCTCGGCTTCACCCAGGTGGAGCCGTACAACTTCGTGGCGACGGCCAAGGAGCTCGGCGCGGCCCTGAAGGACAACGGCCTGACCGCCCCGTCCGGCCACGCCCCGCTGCTGAGCCAGGACCAGGACGAAATCTTCGCCGCGGCCCAGGAACTGGGCATTAGCACGGTGATCGATCCCTACCTCCCGGCCGAGCACTGGCAGTCCGCCGAAGATATCCAAGCCACCGCCGCGAAACTCAACGCCGCCGCCAAGAAGGGCGCCGGGTACGGCATCCGCGTCGGTTACCACAACCACGCCTGGGAGCTGGAGTCCAGCATCGACGGCCAGACAGCTTTGGAGTACTTCGCCGGGCTACTGGACCCGGAACTGGTCCTGGAGGTGGACACCTACTGGGCCGCCGTCGGCGGCCAAGACCCGGTCCAGCTGCTGCAGCGCCTCGGCGACCGCGTCAAGTTCATCCACATCAAGGACGGCCCCGTCAGCACCGACACCAAGGCGCAGCAGCCTGCCGGGCAGGGCAAGATTCCCGTGTGGGACGTCATCGCCGCGGCACAGTCCCTGGAAGTCGGCGTCGTGGAATTCGACGACTACTCCGGCGACATCTTCGACGGCATCGCCCAGAGCCTCGGCTACCTGCAGAGCGGTTCCGCCAGCGCGCAGGGCGTGAACGCATGAGCGCCGCACAGAATCAGGCAACCGGGCGCGGCCCGGTGGGCGTGGCGGTCATTGGGGCCGGCAACATCAGCAAGCAATACCTGGACAACCTGACGGTCTTCCCCGACATCAAGGTCCACGTGATCGCCGACCTCTTCGAGGACGCCGCCGCAGCGCGCGCCAAGGAATACGGCATCCCGGAGTGGGGCGGGGTCGATGCCGCCCTGAACCACCCCGACGTCGAGATCATCGTCAACCTGACCATCCCGGCTGCACACGTCGAAGTGGCCACGGCCGCCGTCAACGCCGGCAAACACGTCTGGACCGAAAAGCCGTTCTCGCTGGACCGCGACTCCGGCCTCGGCCTGCTGAAAACGGCCGACGCCGCCGGGCTGCGGCTCGGCTGCGCCCCGGACACGTTCCTCGGGGCCGGGCTGCAGACCGCGCGGCGGCTGATCGAACGCGGCGACATCGGCACGCCGCTGACGGCCATGACCACGTTCCAGACCCCCGGGCCGGAATCCTGGCACCCGAACCCCGCGTTCCTGTTCCAGTACGGTGCCGGGCCCCTGTTCGACATGGGCCCCTACTACCTGACGGCCCTGGTGCAGACGTTCGGCTCCGTGCGCCGCGTGGCCGCCACGGGCTCGAAGGCCAAACAGGTCCGGGTCATCGGCTCCGGGCCCAAGGCCGGCGAGGAATTCACGGTCGAGGTCCCCACCCACGTGTCCGCCATGGCCCAATTCGAGTCCGGCGCGTCCTCCCACAGCGTCTTCAGCTTCGAGTCGCCGCGGCTGCGGATGGGCTTCGTGGAGATCACCGGAACCGAGGCCACCATCTCGCTGCCGGATCCGAACTACTTCGACGGCAACGTCAGGCTCTGGCGCGCCGGCGACGAGGAATGGACGGTCATCCCGGCCACCGGCCCCAGCCAGGGCCGCGGCATGGGCGTGCTGGACATGGCCCGCTCCATCCGCGCCGGCGTCCCGCACCGCGCCACCGGCAACCTCGCCTACCACGTCCTGGACACCATGGTCTCGATCTCCGAGTCGATCGATTCCGGCACCTTCATCGACGTCGAAAGCGCCGTCCCCGCCTCCGCAGCCCTCCCCGAGGACTGGGACCCCACCGCTTCCACACTCTAGGAACCAGCAATGAACTCCCAAGAAACCAGCCCCGGCCCTCCCCCTTTGGGGGTGGCCATGATCGGGTACGCGTTCATGGGCAAAGCCCACTCGAACGCCTGGCGCAACGTGGCCAGCTACTTCGACGTCCCGGCCTTCGAACGGCGCGTCCTGATCGGACGCGACCCGGCCGGGGTCGCCGAGGCTGCCGCGAAGTACGGCTGGGCGGAGTCCGCCACGGACTGGCGCGCAGTCCTTGACCGGGACGACATCCACATCGTCGATATCTGCGCGCCGGGGTTCATGCACGCGGAAATCGCCATCGCCGCGCTGGCCGCCGGCAAGCACGTCCTCGTCGAAAAGCCGCTGGCCAATACCCTGGCCGAGGCTGAGGCCATGGCGGCGGCGGCCCGGAGCGCCCAGGACAAAGGGGTGCAGTCCATGATCGGCTTCAACTACCGCAGGGTCCCGGCCCTGGCGCTGGCCCGGGAGCTGATCGCGGAGGGCCGGCTCGGCACCGTCCGGCACGTCCGCGCGGCCTACCTGCAGGACTGGCTCGTGGACCCGGACTCGCCCATGACCTGGCGGCTGAGCAAGGAAACCGCGGGTTCGGGGGCGCTGGGCGACATCGCCAGCCATGCGATTGACCAGGTGCTGTTCCTCCTCGGCGACCAGGTCACCGAGGTCACCGGCCGGCTGCACACCTTCACGCCCAGCCGGCCCGGCCCCAATGGTCCGGAACAGGTGACAGTCGACGACGCCGCGTGGGCCACGCTGACCCTCGCCTCCGGGGCCATCGCCTCCGTGGAGGTCTCCCGGGTGGCCACCGGGCAGAAGAACTCGCTCAAGCTGGAGATCTATGGCGACAAGGGCGCCCTGCTGTTTGATCTGGAGGACCTGAACGAGCTCGGATTCCTCGACGCCACGCTGCCCGTCCGCGAACAGGGCTTCCGCCGCATCCTCGTCAACGAACCCGAGCACCCGTATCTTGAAGCATGGTGGCCGCAGGGCCACGTGATCGGCTGGGAACACACGTTCACGCACGAGATCCGAGACTTCCTCCTGGCGGTGGGCAGCGGAACCCAGCCGTCGCCGTCGTTCGAGGACGGCTTGGCCGTCCAGCGGATCCTCACAGCCGTGGAGGAAAGCGCCGCGGCCAGAAGTTCGCTCATCCAGCTCACTCCGTCCGCATCGACCACCCAGACGACGACTACCGAAGGAGCCTGACATGCCCCGCCCCTACACCCTGTTCACCGGCCAGTGGGCCGATCTGCCGTTCGAGGAAGTCGCGCGCCTGGCCTCCGGCTGGGGCTACGACGGCCTGGAAATCGCCGTCTCCGGCGACCACCTGGACGCCTGGCGGTGGGACGAGCCCGGCTACGTCGAGTCCAAACTCGCCGTGCTGGAGAAGTGCAACCTGAAGGTCTGGGCCATCTCCAACCACCTCAAGGGCCAGGCCGTGTGCGACGACCCGATCGACTTCCGCCACGAGGCCATCGTCGGGGCCAAGGTCTGGGGCGACGGCGACCCCGAAGGCGTCCGCACGCGCGCCGCCGAGGAAATGCGGCACACCGCCCGGCTCGCCAAGGCCCTGGGCGTGGACACCGTGGTCGGCTTCACCGGCTCCTCCATCTGGCAGTACGTCGCGATGTTCCCGCCCGTGCCGGAGAAGGTGATCGAGGCCGGCTACCAGGACTTCGCGGACCGCTGGAACCCGATTTTGGACGTCTTCGACGAGTGCGGCGTCCGCTTCGCGCACGAGGTCCACCCCTCCGAGATCGCCTACGACTACTGGACCACCGTCCGGACCCTCGAGGCGATCGGCCACCGCAAAGCTTTCGGGCTGAACTGGGACCCGTCCCATTTCATGTGGCAGGGCATCGACCCGGTCTCCTTCATCTGGGACTTCAAGGACCGGATCTACCACGTGGACTGCAAGGACACCAAGCTGCGGCCCACCGGCCGGAACACCGTGATGGGCTCACACCTGCCCTGGGGCGACCCGCGCCGCGGCTGGGACTTCGTCTCCGCTGGCCGCGGGGACGTGCCCTGGGAATCGTCCTTCCGCGCCCTGGCCGCGATCGGCTACGACGGCCCCATCTCGGTCGAATGGGAGGACGCCGGCATGGACCGGCTCCACGGCGCCCCCGAAGCCCTCGCCGCGCTCAAGAAGTACGATTTCCCGCCCTCGAACACCTCCTTCGACGCCGCCTTCAAGCAGTAAGGGACCGGCCGAAAAGCGGCAATAGTGAACGCTCGTTTATTCCTTGACGGATCAGAACCGCTGCTGTAACAGTTAGCTCGTGGAGGGCGCATCGATGGAGAACCACAACGAAACTGATGCCGTGAATGCTTCCGAGGCGCTCCACTCCGGCTCCCCGGCACCACCGCCAATCCTGGAAGTCCGCGGACTGACCAAGAGTTTTTTCGGCATACCCGTACTGGAAGACGCCCATCTCAGCCTTCACCGGGGAGAGGTGCACGGGCTCATGGGGGAAAACGGCGCCGGAAAGTCCACCCTGATGAAGGTGCTGGCCGGCGTGTACCAGCCCGACGCCGGAACCGTCCTCCTGGACGGCGAGGAAGTCAACTTCAGCCACCCCACGAAGGCGCACGAAGCCGGGCTGTCGTCGGTGTTCCAGGAGTTCAACCTCCTGCCGGACCGGACGGTGGCCGAGAACATCTATCTTGGCCGGGAGCCGCGCCGCGGACTGCTCGTGAACAAGGCCCTGATGAATTCGAAAACGGCGGAGTTGCTTGATTCCCTGGGGATCACCGCCATCCGGCCCACCATGCAGGTGCGGAGCCTGACTGTGGCTGAGCAGCAGATAGTAGAGATCGCGAAGGCAGTCAGCTACGACGCGCGGATCATCTCCATGGACGAGCCGACTGCGGCCCTGGCCGGCACCGAAGTTGAACTCCTCTACGAGATCGTGGCACGCCTCCGTGAACGTGGGACGGCCATCCTCTATGTCTCCCACCGCCTCCGCGAAGTGTTCGACCTCTGCGACGTCATCACCGTCCTGAAGGACGGCAAAGTCGTCAGCACCCTACCCGCCTCGGAACTTGACGACGCCCAGCTGGTCCGGCTGATGGTGGGCCGGCCCATTTCGGCGTTCTTCCCCGACAAGCTACCCCGGGAGGACGGGGACCCCGACGGCCCGGGGGAGAAGCCGATCCTCGAGTTGCAAGGCGCCGGAAACGGCCAGCTGGACGGGATAAGCCTCAGCATTCGCCCCGGCGAGATTGTCGGCTTGGCCGGGCTTCAAGGGTCCGGCCGCACGGAAATGCTTCATGGCATCTTTGGCGCAGCACCCTTCACCCGCGGAACAATGAAAATGGCCGGCGGGGAGCTGTTGCCCAAGTCGCCGCGCCAAGGCGTGCGGGCACGGATGGCCCTGATCACAGAGGACCGCAAGACTGAAGGCCTGAGCCTGAACCAGTCCATCCTGGACAACGCACTTAGTGTGATCAGGTCGGTCTTTCCACGCCGCACAGGGACCGTCAGGACAGAAATCCCGGGCGTATTCTCCTCCCTCGAGGTTATCGCCCGTGACCTGGACCAGGAGGTGCAGTACCTGTCGGGCGGCAACCAGCAAAAGGTGGTCCTCGCCAAGTGGCTGGCTATCCACCCCCGGCTCGTCCTGCTGGATGAACCCACCCGCGGCATTGACGTGGGGGCCAAGGTGGCGGTTTACCGGCTGATGCGCCAGCTCGCGGCGGAAGGCAAGGCCATCTTGATGGTGTCCAGCGAGCTCCCGGAAGTTATCGGCATGTCGGACCGGATCCTTGTCATGCGTGATGGCCGGCTCGTCGGCGAACTGCCTGCCGGAACGTCAGAAGAAGCCATCCTCCAGCTGGGCACCGGCGCCCGGACAGCACCCGAAGGAGAGGCATGAAACAGCGAGCGGGCTTCTTCCAGAGGCTGTCCTCCACGCAGATCGTCTACCTGGTGGCGCTGGTGACACTCATCCTGGGTGTGTTGTTGGTGAACTCCATCGGGCGGAGTTTCTTCAGCCCAGGAAATATCTCGAGCATCCTGACCGGAACCAGCGTTCTGGGCTTCATCGCCATCGGCCAGACACTGGTCATCCTGGCAGGCAGCCTGGATCTGTCAGTTCCCTACGTCACCAGTCTGGCCAGCCTCATCGCCGCCGGGGTGATGGCCAACAACTCAAACAACGTCCTGTCCGGAGTCCTGCTGACGCTGGGGACGGCAGCAGTCATTGGACTCGCGAACGGGCTGATCGTCGCCCGCCTGAATGTGCACGGATTCATCGCCACGCTCGGCGTTGGCCTGATCATCAGCGGCTACCTCGCCACCAATTTTAAGGGCAGCTTCGGCGAGACACCGCTAGCGTTCCGCTTGGTCGGCGCCACGGGGATCGGCCCGGTTCCGATCTCCACGATCATCATGCTGGCCTGCGCGGGCCTGGCCGGGCTGCTCCTGCACCGTACCCGCGTCGGGCACCACCTGTACGCTGTCGGCGGCGACATTGCCGTCGCCCGTACGTCCGGAATCCGCGTTGACGTGCCGGTCATTACGGCGCACGTCATCTGTTCAGTACTGGCGGGGATGGCAGGGCTGCTCCTTGCCAGCAGGCTGGGCGTGGGTAGTCCCACTGTGGGTTCCCAGGGCGGCTACGATCTGCTCTCCATCGCAGCAGTTGTGCTCGGCGGCACGTTGCTCTCCGGCGGCAAAGGGACTATCACCGGCACCCTCGGCGGCGTGCTGATCTTTGCCATGCTGGACAACATCATGTCCGTCATGCAGGTCAACCCGTTCCTGAAGGACGTGGTCAGAGGCGTAGTCATCGTCGTCGCCGTCGCCGTCTATGCCCGGCGCCGGATCGTCAGCAGACCCGAACGGTTCGACTCGAAAGGTTCCGCGGAAACGCCCGCTGCCCAGCCTGTGCCCGCGGAGGGGCCATGAGCACGGCACTGAACTCCGAGCGCAGCGCAGTTCTCAAGCGCAACCGAGCTAGCCGTTCCGAGCGGCTCCTGCGCGCCGTCCGCACCCCCGGCGGCGCCGTCTTCATCCTGCTGATCGGCCTCCTGGTGGCAATCATCGTCTTGAATCCGTCCTTCGGGGAGCCGGGCTCCTTCATCCGGTTCATCGGCAGAACTGCCCCCATTGCCATCGCCGCCATCGGCCAGTACTTCGTCATTGTAGGCGGGGAATTCGACCTGTCGATGGGATCGGTCGTGACGATGCAGGTCATCGTTGCCGGCAACCTGATACGGCAGGACGATTCCAAGGTGATCCCCGTGCTGGTCCTGATGTTTGTGCTGGGAGCATTCATCGGGCTGGTGAACGGACTGATCACCACGCTCCTGCAAGTCCCGAGTTTCATTGTCACGCTGGGCATGATGCTGGCGCTGCTCGGGCTGGTCCTCTACTGGACCGGCGGCGCGGCCCAGGGGAACCCTGCGGACAGCTTCCGGCAGATCGGGCGCGGCGGCATCCAGGACGTTCCGGTCCTGGACATCATTCCCTACCCGGTCATAATCCTGACGGCGGTGGCGGTAGCGGCGTTCGTCCTGATGCGCCGCCCCTACGGCCGCATGCTTATCGCAGTCGGCGACAATCCTGCGGCGGCCGCACTGGCCGGCTCGCGCGTCTGGTGGGTGCGGACGCGGGCCTTCATGATGTCGTCGCTGTCGGCCACCGTGGCCGGCATCCTGCTCGTGGGTTACGCCGGCGTGCACCCGTCGGTGGGGCGCGGGTACGAGTTCACGGCGATCACCGCCGTCGTTCTCGGGGGCGTTGTGCTGGGCGGCGGACGCGGCTGGGTCCTGTCCGCCGCGGCCGGGGCGTTCGCCCTGGAGTCGTTGTTCACCCTCCTAAACTTCATGGGCGTCCAGGCGACGTGGCGGGACACGGTCCAAGGAGCAATCATCATCATCGCTGTGGCCGCGGCATCCAGGTCGTGGCAGCGCAAGCGCAAGGGAGCCAGTTCCGCTGCCCATGACGAACAGCACAAGTTGGCCGCAGCACCCACGCCCGCCGAGGGCATCGAACAAGGAGGAGAAAGAGTCTGATGCGCAATAATCCTGTCCGCGCGATCGCCCTTGCCGCAACACTGCCGCTGGTGGCCCTGACCGCCTGTACCACCACCGACCCATCCGTCACCCAAACATCAGGGACCAGCACCGGCTCTGCGGCGGCATCCAGCCCGGCAAGCAAAGACTGGTTTGACCAGGCGCTGTACGACACACAGAACCAGCAGCGCTCGGCAACCTTTGAAGGGAGCCCGGAGAAGCCCTACCTGCAGTACATCGCGGGCCCGATGACGGACACGTCCAAGTTCAAGGCCCCGGGAGCGCACAAGGTCTGCTTCGCCAACGCCTCCATCTCCAACCCGTGGCGGCAAACCGGGTGGATCACCATGAACCAGCAACTCAAGGCACTCCAGGGCTCCGGGGTCATTTCCGAAATGGAAACACGGGATGCCAAGGACAATGACAACACCCAAATTGCGGACATCGACTATTTCATCGCCGAGGGCAAATGCGATGCGTTCGTCATTTCACCCAATTCCACGGCCGCCCTCACGCAGGCCGTCGAACGTGCCTGCCAGACGGGCAAGCCCGTGGTGGTGTTTGACCGCGGTGTGGAGACCGACTGCGCCACCACGTTCATCCATCCGATCGGCGGATTCGCCTGGGGCATCGACACCGCCACTTTCCTGAGTGACAAGCTTCAGTCCGGCGACAAGGTTGTTGCCCTTCGCATCCTCCCGGGTGTGGATGTCCTGGAGCACCGCTGGGCGGCGGCCAAGAAGATCTTCGAGGAAAAGGGAATCCAGGCCAAGGACTACTTCACCAACGCCGACCCCACCGAGATCAAGAAGATCATCTCCGATGAACTGGCCACGGGCGACGTCAAGGGCGTGTGGATGGACGCCGGAGACGGTGCGGTGGCGGCCCTCGAGGCCTTCGAGGATGCAGGCAAGAAGCTGCCCGTGATGACCGGCGAGGATGAGATGAGCTTCCTGACCAAGTGGAAGCAAACCGGAATCGACGCCATGGCCCCGGTCTATTCGAACTTCCAATGGCGAACCCCGCTGCTGGCATTGGAAAAGATCTTTAAGGGCGAGCCGATTCCGACCGAATGGGTTCTGCCGCAGAAGCCCATCCTCGCGGACGAACTGGACCAATGGCTGCAGCGTAACCAGGGCATGCCCAGCGGGCACTACGCCAAGTTCGGCGGTGAGGACCTGGCCGGCTACCCGGAGGTCTGGCAGCAACGGCAGATTCCCTGACGCGGCCCGGCGGTCGCGCGGAATACCCCTCCCCGCGGGACCGCCGCGTCTGGAACAGGCGGCAGGACAAACAGACGGAAGGAGACAGCTTGGAACGTCTGACCGGAATCAGCACCTGGGTCTGGGAATCCCCCTTGACCGACTCCAACCTCCCCGGACTCCTCGCAAAAATCGCCGCCATAGGGTTTGACGCCGTCGAACTTCCGCTGGAAAACGAGGGCGACTTCACGCCCGCAGCGGTACGGGAATCCCTCGCGGGAAACGGGCTCAAACCGTTCGTGGTGGGGGCCATGGCACCGGGGCGGGACCTCGTAGCCGCGGATCAGGCTTCCGTGGAAAGGACCCAGGCCTACCTGTCAGCCTGCATCACCATGGCCAGCAGCATCGGCTCGCCCACGGTCTGCGGACCTTTCTATGCCCAAACGGGTCGAGTCTGGCGGATGTCGCGGGAGCAGCGACGCGACGCCTACGCGGAGCTGCGCCGAAACCTCCAGCCGGTCGCGGCCCGGGCCCAGGAGGCGGGCGTGGTGCTGGGCATCGAGCCGCTAAACAGGTATGAAACTTCGCTGATTAACACGGTGGACCAGGCGCTTGAGGCGCTGGGGCCACTGCTCGGGAACGGCGTCGGCCTCGCGCTGGACAGTTACCACCTGCACATAGAGGAGCGTTCGGTGGCCGCGGCGATCCGGGCCGCCGGAGAACATCTGGTGCACGTGCAGGTCTGCGGCAACGACCGCGGTGCCCCCGGCGGGGACCAGACTGATTGGAAAAGCTTCCTGCACGTCCTGAATGAGGTGGGCTACACGGGACCACTCAACATTGAAAGTTTCACCGTCGACAATGCCGCCATTGCGGTCGCGGCATCGATCTGGCGGCCGCTGGCCCCCAGCCAGGACCAGTTGGCGGAAAGTGGCCTCGCTTTCCTGCGCAGCCTGTGAGTGCGCTGCGGGCATGGAGACCGACGCCCGCTAGAGTCTTTTAGGGACAGCCAACGCCGCCGGAGGCGCCGTTTGACGGCGTTGGTCGGAGAGAAAAATCCAGCACTAGCCGGGAGATCCCCCATGACCCACGTACTCCGAAAGGCAACCGCGGACGACGCCGGGAGGCTGGCAGCACTGGCGGCCGTCACCTTCCCGCTCGCGTGCCCGCCGCAATCCCGGCCAGAAGACATCGCGGCACATCTGGCCAATACCCTGAGCGAGCCCAATTTCCGGGCCTATCTGGCGGATCCAGAGGTAACGGTGCTGGTGATCGACGCCGACGGCGAGCTCCGCGGCTACAGCCTGCTGGTGGCCCGCCCCACCCGGGACCCGGAGGTGGCCGCTGTCCTGAGCGAACTGCCGTGCACCGAGCTGAGCAAGTGCTACGTCCACCCGGACCACCACGGGCTCGGCGCCTCGGCCGAACTGATGCACGCCAGCGTCGGCGCGGCCGCGGCGGCCGGCGCCCGAGGGCTCTGGCTCGGCGTGAACAGCCAGAACGCCCGGGCCATCCGGTTCTACGAGAAGTCCGGCTTCCGCAAGGTCGGCACCAAGTCCTTCCAGCTCGGCGACACCGTGGAGCACGACTTCGTGATGGAGCGCCCGGTCGCGCCGTGAGCGCGGGGCCTGTGAGCACGGGTCTGTGGCTGCCAGCCCGTCAGCCGGCGGGCCGTGACGAAGCCGACATGCCGCCGGGGAATGGACCTGGCGCCGGCGGGGTTGTTGCCGGCATGAAGATTGAGATCTGGTCAGACGTCGCCTGCCCCTGGTGCTACATCGGCAAACGCCGTTTCGAAACCGCCCTCGCGGCCTTCCCGCACCGCGATTCCGTGGAGGTGCAGTGGCGCAGTTACCAGCTGGACCCAACGCTCCCGGAGCACTACGACGGCACCGAACTGGACTACCTGAGCACGCGCAAGGGCATGGCGCCGGCACAGGTATCGCAGATGTTCGAGCACGTCGCGGCCCAGGCCAAGGGTGAGGGGCTGAACTACCGGTTCGACGCCGTCGTGGTGGCCAACAGCTTCACCGCCCACCGGCTGATCCACCTCGCCGCCGGCCACGGAAAGCAGGATGCCGCGAAGGAACGCCTGCTCAGCGACCACTTCGAACACGGCAGGGACATCGGCAGCCAGGAGTACCTGACCGCACTGGGCCTGGACCTCGGGCTCGACGCCGGCGAACTGGCGGAACTGTTCAGCACGGACGCCTACTCCGACGCCGTCCGCAACGACATCGCCGAGGCCCGGGCCCTGGGCATCAGCGGCGTCCCGTTCTTCGTGATTGACCGGAAATTCGGGCTCTCGGGCGCCCAGCCTGCGGAAACCTTCAGCGCGGCCCTCGAGCAGGCGTGGCAGGACAGCCACCCGCTGGTCATGGTGGGCGCCGCCGGGTCGGAAGCCGCCGCGGGCGCAACCGCCGGGGGCGCCAGCGGCGCGGGAGCCGCCGCGGACAGTGCCACGGATTCCGGCGCCTGCGGCCCCGACGGCTGCGCCGTCTGAGTCCGCCCCGGCAGGTCGCCTGAGGTTCGGCCGCCTTTTCCCAGCCGGTCCGGCCTAGCGCGGATCCCCGGCCTAGAGTGGAGCATGGACACTTCGGCCGGCCCGGGCGGACGCCGGACCTCCTTGTTTACGGACCACTATGAGCTGACCATGTTCCAGGCGGCTCTGCACTCCGGCGCGGCCCACCGCCGGTCCGTCTTCCAGGCCTTTGCCCGGGGGCTGCCGGCCGGGCGCCGGTACGGCATCGTGGCCGGCACCGGCCGGCTCCTTGAGGGGATCGCGGACTTCCGCTTCGAGGCGGACGACCTCGATTTCCTGGCAGGCACCGGTGTGGTCCAAGAGGATACGCTGGACCAGCTGGCCGCCTTCCGGTTCTCCGGCGACATCTGGGGCTACCCGGAAGGCGAAGCGTATTTCCCGCACTCCCCCGTCCTGATCATCGAATCGACGTTCGCCGAGGCCTGCGTCCTGGAGACCTACGTCCTGTCAGTGCTGAACCATGACAGCGCCATCGCGTCGGCCGCGTCCCGGATGATCAGTGCAGCCGGCGGCAGGCCCTGCATTGAGATGGGCTCACGCCGCACCCACGAGGAAGCTGCCGCCGCAGCGGCCCGCGCGGCCGTGATCGCCGGCTTTTCCGGCACCTCCAACCTGGCTGCCGGGCGGCGCTACGGCCTCCGGACCGTCGGCACCGCCGCCCACTCCTTCACCCTGCTCCACGACTCCGAGCGCGACGCCTTCGCGGCCCAGCTGGCCTCGCTGGGGCCCGGGACCACGCTGCTCGTGGACACGTACGACGTCGAGGCGGCGGTCCGCACCGCCGTCGGCCTCGCCGGAGACAGCCTCGGGGCTATCCGGCTGGACTCCGGGGACCTCGTGGCCCAGGCCCGGTGGGTCCGCGAACTCCTGGACAGCCTCGGCAATGTGCACACCAGGATCGTGGTCACCTCAGACCTGGACGAATTCTCCGTCGCCGCTCTCCGGTCCGCCCCGGCCGATTCCTACGGCATCGGCACTGCGCTCGTGACCGGTTCCGGTGCGCCCACGGCCGGCATGGTCTACAAGCTGGTGAGCCGGGCCGGGGACTCCGGTGAGCTGACTGCCGTGGCGAAGACCTCGAAGGACAAGATCAACATGGGCGGCCGCAAGTTCGCCGTGCGACGCCTCAACGACAGCGGCACCGCCACCCACGAGGTCCTCGGCGTGGGCCACCCGCCGGCCGCCGTCCCGAACGGTCGCCCGCTGCTGCAGCAGTTCATGAAGGATGGCGAAATCCTGCCCGGCTGGACCGGGCCGGACGCCGTGGGGCGGGCCCGGGAGCGGCACACGGCCTCCATGGCAGAGCTGCCCCGGGTGGTGGACAGGCTGCAACCGGGCGAACCGGCCATCCCCACCATCTACGAATAAGGCGGGGAGCAGGCACTCTTCGCGGAGGGGTCTTCGCAAGTCGTTCCAGGCGGGGCCGACGGCCTAGTCTGACGACCGGTGAAGGACAAAGATGCCGCCGTATGCGGGCTGGTCCGATCGCTGCCGATCGCTGTCGGTGTATTCGCTCAGCACAGCGTAGATGCGCCTGATGAGGTCCTCGGCGTCTTTCTCGGAGAGGTGCAGAACGAAGCGTGAGAGGCTGGTGAGCGCATCCGGCCCGGCTTCCGTCAGCTCTTCCCGAAACGCCTCGATCGGTGCCATTGGACCGTCCGGACCAGCTTCACGCAGTAAGGTGTCCAGGTTCCAGGACCGTCCCGTGGAACGATACGGCTTCTCAAGCGCACCGCTGACCCCCGTGCGGACCTCGGCGGGTTCAAGGAATCCGGTTGAGAGCAATTGCCGCACGTGATAAAGCATCGTCCCCGGATCCTGACCCAGCCGATCGGCGAGTTGCTTGTTGGTCAGTTCGTGGAGCCCGCACAGGCGCAGGATCCTCAGGCGCAGCGGATGGGCCAGGGCCTTAATTTCGCGGGCGCTGGCGGCGGGTTTCTTCTCGTTCGCGCTCGTCGGCTCTGCGTCCGTCATGTACCCATCCTACGATCTGATGTACTAATTTCAACCACCTTGAATTTTCTCAATCAATAGGGAATGGTTCACCTATGACTAGTCACTCTGCGCAGGTGCAGGCACGGAGTGATGCGCCGCTGGGTGCGTCCTACTGGAAGCTGTGGACCTCATCCGGGCTGTCCAACCTCGCAGACGGCGTCTTCAAGATCGCGCTGCCGCTGCTGGCCATTCAGTTCACTCAGTCACCCACGCTGATTGCCGGGCTGACCGTCGCAGCCACGCTTCCCTGGCTTCTCTTCGCCCTCACTGCCGGAGCGCTGGCCGACCGGCTGGATAGGCGCAAGCTGATGTTGTGGGCCAACCTCAGCCGCGCGATGCTGCCCGCCTTGCTGGTCGCCGTCGTCCTGCTGGATTTGGGCTCCATTTGGGCTCTGTACATCGTCGCATTGATGGTGGGTGTGGCTGAAACGCTCTACGACACCTCCGCGCAGTCGATCCTGCCCCAGGTGGTGCACAGGGATCAGCTTTCGCGCGCCAACGGCCGGCTCTACGCCGTCGAGCTCACCGCCAACCAGTTCGTTGGTCCACCGCTGGGCGGGCTGCTGGCGGCCATCGGCGTCGTTGCGGGCTTTGCCGCGCCGGCGGCACTGTGGCTTGCGGCCGCCGGTGTCCTGTTCCTGGTCCCGGGAGCTTTTCGCACAGAGCGGGAGGTGAAGACGACACTGCGATTCGACGTTGCTGAGGGTTTGCGGTTCCTCTGGAACCAGAAGATCCTTCGCACGCTCGCGGTGATGACCGGGGTGTTCAACTTCGCATCCAACGCGGCATTCGCGGTCTTGGTGCTGTTTGCCGTGGGCCCGGCTTCAGAAATGGAACTGTCCGAGGTGGGGTTCGGCCTACTTTTGACGACCTCCGCTTTGGGCGCCTTCGTTGGCTCGTTCATCGCCGAACCGGTGGAGTCCAAGCTGGGTAGGTCCAGGTCCCTGACGCTCACGATCTTCGGGGGCGCGCTGCTGGTGGGTGCGCCCGCCATGACCGACAGCCCTTACGTTCTTGGCCCCATCCTCTTTGTGGGCGGCATGCTGATCGTGCTTTGGAACGTCATTACCGTATCCCTGCGCCAGCGCATTACGCCCAACCCCTTGCTGGGCAGAGTCAACAGCGTCTACCGCCTGCTGGCTTGGGGAACCATGCCGCTCGGTGCAGCAGCGGGCGGACTGCTGGCCCAATGGCTGGGCCTGCAGGTCATGTTCGGCATCATGGGAGTGCTGACCCTCGCGCTACTGGGGATGATGCCCATCCTCACGGACAAGGCAATCGCCGCGGCCGACGTCGAATCCTGAGTGGTGTTCCCGCGCCGGCCCGGCCGGAAGTGTCGGGACCGGTGCGTCACCGTTGCACTGGGTCAATGGCCGGGTCCGGTGACGATCTTCTTCCGTTCCGATTCGTGCGCGCCGCCCTTCTTCGCCAGCGTGGAGCACGCCTCTTCGATGTCTCGGGCGAGCGTGTCGACGTGCTCGCGGCTCATCGTTTCCTTGACCAGGGCACGCATGATCGTCACGTCCTGGGCGTTCGGCGGCAGGGTGTAGGCCGGCACCATCCAGCCGCGTTCGGCCGAGAGCTGCCAGGCAATGTCGAACTCGTCGTACCCGGGGTCGGCGGCGAGCCGGAACGCGACCAGGGGAAGTTGCTCCTCGTCGGGGCCGATGATCTCGAACCGGCCCATGGCCTCCAACTTCTCGGCGAGGACGCGGGCGTTGGTCTGCATGTTCTGCATGATGTAGGTGTAACCGGCGCGGCCATAGCGCACGAAGTTGTAGTACTGGGCGAGAACCATCGACGAGCCCGTGGAGAAGTTCAGGGTGAAGGTCGAGTCGGTCTTGCCGAGGTAGTTCTCCTCGAAAACAAGGTCCTTGGCCAGGTCGGCCTTCTCCCGGAAGATCAGCCAGCCGATGCCGGGATAGACCAGTCCGAACTTATGCCCGGAGACATTGATCGAGTGGACCTGCTCGAGCCGGAAGTCCCACTCGGAGTCCGGGTAGAGGAAGGGCCAGACGAACCCCCCACTGGCCCCGTCCACGTGCAACGGCACATCAAGGCCACGCTCACGCTTGATCCGTAGCAGCAGATCGTTGATGCCGGCGATGTCGTCCTTGTGCCCAGTGAACGTCGTACCCAGCACGGCAGCGACACCGATGGTGTTCTCATCGACATGGGCCTGCACGTCCTCCGGGCCGATCGTGTACTTCCCCGGCTGCAACGGCACGATCCGCGGCTCGACGTCGAAGTAGCGGCAGAACTTCTCCCACACGACATGCACGTCGCCGCCGAACACCAGGTTCGGGCTCGACGTCGACGCGCCGGCGGCCTCGCGACGCTTGCGCCAGTTCCACTTCAGGGACAGGCCGCCGAGCATGATCGCCTCGGACGATCCTTGGGTTCGGGCTCCCGTCGTCTCGCCGGGCGCGTGGAAGAGGTCGGCGAGCATCCGAATGCAGCGCTGCTCGATCTCGGCCGTGCGGGGATATTCGGCGTGGTCGATGAAATTGCGGTGCAGGTTCGCGGCGATGATCTGCTGGGCCTGCGGCTCCATCCATGTCGTCACGAAGGTCGCCAGGTTCCGGGCCGGATCACCCTCCAGCGCCAGGTCCTCCGAGACCAGGCGCAAAGCGTCCTCAGCAGGAATGCCGGTCTCCGGGAACTCCCGGCTCGGAACCTCCTGGGTGACGAATCGGTTGCCGAACAGCGCCACGTCGGCATCGGCCGGCTGGAAATTTGCTGACATCACTTCTCCTTCAGAGACTGTTGAAATGGGGTTACGGATGAGCTCCCCGGTGCGCAGGAACCGAGGCGTCGGTGGATTCTGGACTCAGCATCAGAATCGCTCCGGTGAGGAAGCACAGGCCGCCCACGAGTGTGCCGAGATTGGACAGCTCGGCGTTCCACACTTCGCCGCTCGACGGTATGACAAAGGCCGCGACAGCCGAGATGCCGAAGGCAACAGAGCCGGCCACGTTGATCACGCCGATCTTCCATGTCCGCGGCCTGGGCAGGCCGGCGATGGCGCCACGACCGGCGTCCCGCAACGCAACCCCGCTTGAAACGAGGAAGGCGACTGAACCCAGCGCATCGGGTCGCCACACCCGCTGCTCGGTCAGCGCCGCACTGAGATTGTCCCGCAGTGCATTTCCCGTACTCCAGTTGAACCACAGCGTGCCGGCAAGTTGAACCGCGCCAGCGAGCCAGCCGAGATTCCGCGGCGCCCATACCCAAAACGACTGGCGCCGCGTGGCACGCGCGGCCGGGAGCGCGTCAACGGCTTCGCGGTACTGCAGGAACGCCGCGCAGGTGAAGAACAGCGAACCGACGAAGAATGTGGCCGCACACCAGCGCAGTCCCACGGCCTCGGCGTACAACGGCAGCGCCCCCAAGGCGAACAGACTCGAGCCAATGATGAACAACCAGGCGATCCACCGGCCCCGCACGGTCGAACGGTCCGCGCTGGAGATCTCAGTTGCGTGGTCGGCCTTCGTGTGGGCCCGATGTTGAACGCTGCCGGCATCGTCAGGCGCCACGGACGCCGTCGGGCCCTGGCCCGAGCCCGGACCCGGTGCCGGGAGCACGTTGGTGATCACGAAGGACACCGCCACAGCCACCACCACCTGGGGTGTTACGGCCACACCGTCCACTCCCAGCAGCAGCGTGGCCAGCAGCGTCGATGTCAACGGCAGCCGCAGCATGGCTGCGCACATGGCTCCTATGCCCATGCCGATCGCTGCCGCGAGATTCATTCCGGGCAACCCACTCGCAGCAATACCGAGCGCCGCACCGATGAACATCGACGGGAACACGGGACCACCACGGAATGCGCTCAGCGAGAGCCCGTAGGCCAAGGTCTTACAAGCGATCAGCAGGACCAGCACACCAAGCGAGTAGTCCGCGGCGTGTTCGACCAGTTCCGGAAGTGCGTCCTGCCCCGAGAACAACACCTGCGTGAAGCTTCTCCCAGAGATCAACTGGTACGCCATCGCGGTAAGACCAATCAGCAAGCCGAGCGCAGCGGTCACTAACACCCGGTTCAGATGCACAACAGGACGAAGCGACAGCCCGACCCAGCGGATCAACCATCCCAACAGTGCGCCGACCGCGCCCATGACCACCGCCCAGCCCAACGTCGCCAGCGTCGGCGGCTCCGCAGGCGGCACCACAGGCAGCGCCAGCGAGAAGCTGCCCAACCCGGTCCAGCCGTCCAAGCCGACAAACACCAGCGCCCCGACGCCAGAAGCGAGCAGCCCGGGCAGGGCCATCAGACTCAGCGTCATTCCCCCGATCCCGGCGGCCTCCATGATCAGGAACGCACCGAGCACGGGAGACCCGAGCAAGGTACTGATCGCGGCGAAGCTGCCTGCCGACGCCATGATCGTCAGGGCCATCGGCGGAGCGTCCTTCTTCACTAGGTGCACCGCCAACGCCCCGAGGCCGCCACCGATCGCGATCAGCGGCCCCTCGGGCCCGAGCACCGCACCCAGGCTGAGCGTGGTCAGCGCCGCGAGAACGATGCCCACGAGCTCCCGCCCGTTCGGCGGACCGCCGCCCGTCTTGAACCCGAAAGCAGGCGAGTGGCCCCCGGTTCCCGGCAGATACCGGATGGTCAACGCCGTCAACAACCCACACAGCACCAACCACGGAACCGGCCACCACGCGGGAGCAGGACCCCCTAGGACTTGATTCGGCAGCCCGTCGAAGACGTACCGCTGGATCGTCGCGACCAAAGCGAGAAAGCCGTAAGCAATGGCCGAGATGGGAACGCCCAAGACCGCCGCCAGCACGAGCGCAGCGATGTACGACCTGGAACGAATCACGGCGGCCGGATCGAAACTGGCCGGATCGATACTGGGTGGCGGCGCGGCAGGCTCTCTCAATCCCGGCATCGCGGCGCGCCTATGACGATTCGGGTCACTCCGAATGTCCTTCTTCTAGATCGGGTCGACTTGCCCAGCCGGCCACACCGCGAGCCACCGATGATCACCGGGCAGAACATCAGGCTGCCCTCCGGCGCCACGTCACCGACGGCTTCCCAATCAGGCGCGGACTTAGCCAGCGTCCGCCAGAAGGACGGCCCCCAGCAAACGGAGGCGCCGAGAGGACCGAGAGAACGGGTTCGGTGCGCCCGTGGTAACAGTTGAGCATCCCGTCTCCTTCCGCTGGCCGTGCGCTAGACGGCGGGAGCCTATAGTGGGTCGCGCAAGCGATTTGGGCTGGTCAATCACATGCTCTCCAAGCTAACGCTTTCAGTGGGGGCAGTCCTCACCCAATGCGGGTGAAAAAGAACCAAAGAACCCCGACGTCCTTCGGGGACGTCGGTGTGAGTGAAACAGGCGCTGGGGTTCCCCATGGGGATGAGTGGCGGTGGCAGGGTCAGCGAGAGTAGCGAGCCTGTTCAGTATCAGTGGGATAGAAGCAATGGCCAGCCGGAGTTTTACCGGGGCTATTTTGTACCGCCGACCTCGGCCGATCAGGTGCCGCTTTCCCTCGACGAGGGTGTCACGGGCTTCCTTTTGTCCTACGGGATCAGCGGGCTTGCAGTCCGCACGGCAGAGACGACGTCGAGGATCCCGCGGGTGGTCGCGGCCGCATCCTCCTGCTCGCTAATCAAAGACGCATGGGTGGCGCCGTTGATGACGCGGTGCAGGCTGTTGGTCGAGAGAGAGGCAAGGGCTTCCTGCGAAGCCGCCCAGCCGGGCGCGTTCCCACTGCCGGCCGTCAGAACTACCAGCGGCATATTGGTGAAGTTCCTCAACGCGGCAGCTTGCTGCACCGAGGAGCCCGCATGAATGTACTCGTCGATCGTGCTGCGTAAGTGGTTGGGTGTCATGCCGAGCAACCGGCCGATGCCAAGTCGAGCTGCGCTCGAGACCAGTGCGGAGGCACGGTTCATCGTGTCGTCGGACTCCGAGCGAGAGGGGTGTGCTGATTCCGAGTCCCATGCTGGTGCGGTTGAGTCCACCAGGACCAATCCGGCTACGTCCTCGGGAAAGCTGGCAGCGAAAGTGAGTGCGTAGAGGCCCCCGAATGAATGCCCCGCCAGCACATACGGTCCTGACTCGTTCCCGCGCTGCAGCAACGTGTGGAGATCGGTCGCGATCTGCGCGCCCTCCTGCGCGGTCCTCGCTGAATCGCTCCACCCGCGTCCTGCCCTGTCGTAGACGCACACCCGGGTGTCACGGGCAACGGCCGGTGCGATCAATGCGAGGTCAGACGACGCTTGGCCTGCGCCCGGTTCGAGCACGACGGTAGGGCTGCCCGAGCCGGTGCAGTTGAGGTACAGGCGGTGTCCGCCGACGTCGATCAACTGGCCCTGCACTGGAGAGGCCCCCGCATCCGCCGCTTCGCGCACGGTTTCGTAGCCGCTACCCAGTGAAGCCAGAACCAGCATCGCGATCACTGGGTACAGCAGCACGCGCCCGCTCCGGCTACGAAGCTGCCGATTGGCTTGAGAGCCTGTCCAGAGCGCTAACACCATCAAAGCGGGGGGCCATACCCAGGCGAGCACTTCCTGCGCTGGGGAGCCGAACGCCAGCAAAAGGAAACCGCCCAGCCCGATGAAAAGCGCTGGAGCCACCGCCCACTTCTGTGGTTGCTCCGTGAACCTCACCGACAACACAGCCACCATTGCCCATCCCAGCGAAAGCCCCAACAGGATGGCCCCGGTCACGCTGCTCTGGGTTGCTGGAATGAACGGGGCGACGGCCAGCAGCAGTGCAGCGAGGACCCCGGTAATCAATGAGCTGGCTACGATCCAGCCGAGGTGTCCATTCTGGGAAGGATCAGCGCCGGGCGGACGGTCCTGGCCCGTGGATGTGGAGCCCGTGGGAGGGGCTGCCGTCAATTCCTGCCTCGCAGGGAAGAGTGTCATGCGCTAATGCTGTCATTCGCCGGCAGCGGAAGTGCACGGCAAAAATGCCCTGCATGGAAAGGATTCTGCCCACCTGGTGCCTTCGTGAGTACAGTGATTCTATGCACCGAGTTGTCGCCCTGGCACTGCCGGATGTGGTCGCTTTTGACCTTGCCATTCCAGCGCAGATTTTCGGCCACGAGGATGAACGGGGACGGTACTCCTTCCGGGTCTGCGCAGCCCAGCCTGGCCTGGTGCCGACGACGTCCGGATATTCCATCCTGGCCGCTGACGGTTTGGGTGCCCTTCTATCCGCGGATACGGTCGTGGTGCCCGGCTACGCACCGCTGAACGATCCACCCGCGGAGGTCTGTGTGGCGCTGCGTCAGGCAGCGGCCAACGGAGCCCGCATGGTGTCTGTATGCACAGGCGCTTTCGCCCTCGCTGCTGCAGGTCTCTTGGACGGCAAGCGGGCAACCACCCACTGGAGAAACGCCGAACGTCTTCAGACCCTGTACCCGGGAGTCGCCGTCGACGCAGACGTCCTGTACATAGACCAAGGCAGCGTCAGCACCAGCGCCGGGGTAGCGGCAGGCATAGACCTATGTCTGCACCTGGTCCGCAAGGACTATGGAACGGAGGCGGCCAACAGCATTGCACGACGGATGGTAGTGGCCCCGCACCGGGAAGGGGGCCAAGTCCAGTTCATGGAACGTGCGGTCGCCGCGCCTTTGGCCCTCTTCGCCGACACCTGCGCCTGGGCAAGGCAGAACCTGGCTGAACCGCTCACAGTCGACGACCTGGCCGCCCACGCCGGCTGGGCACCCAGGAGCTTCACACGCAAATTTACGGCCGAAGCAGGAATGACACCTTTGAGGTGGCTAAACGATCAACGGATAGGCGAAGCATGCCGGCTCTTGGAAACCACCGATCTGACTGTACAGGCGGTTGCCTCCAGGACTGGTTTGGGAACGACAGCAAATTTCCGGCTCCACTTCACCCGGAAATTTAACACCACACCCTCAAGCTACCGTCGCCTCTACCAAGGCAGGAACCGGCACGCTGCACCAACCTAAAACCCCCTTCCTGGCGGTGCCGTCTCTTAAATGTCACGCGCCCGGCCGTGTCACAGTCCGCCACTCGGCTGCTTTGGTGACAGATCGCGCTAAAGTGTCCGTATGCCCAGGATTTCGGCCGCGAACAACGCCGCCCAACGTGCCGAGACCCAGCGCCGCATCCTGACCGCTTTCGGGGAACTCCTGTTCACCCACGGGCTGCCCGGCCTGACCATGACGGACGTCGCACGCCACGCCCAGATCGGCCGGACCGCCGTCTACAACTACTACGCGGACATCGAAGAACTCCTGATCGCCTACGCCCTGGATGAGACGGAACGGTTCCTGCTCGACCTGCGCGAATCGCTCGATGCGCTGGAGAACCCGGTGGAGCGGCTGGCCGTCTACGTCCGGGCCCAGGTGGAGGACCTGAGCCGGCGCCACCTGCCGCCGGGGCCGGCCATGGCGGCGGTGCTCTCGCCGTCGTCGTTCGCCAAGCTCGCGGACCACGTGGGTGAGCTCAGCGTGCTCCTGCGGGGGATCCTGCGCGACGGCATGACCCAGGGCTACCTGCCCGAGTCGGACGTCGCCCAGCTCGCCCAGCTCATCCACGGCACGCTTTCCTCGAGCGCTGCCCGGGGCGACGGTGCGGGACAGGACGCCGAGGCTGAGGCGCGGCTGGCCCGGACGGTGCGGTTCATCCAGCTGGGCGCCGGGGCCAGGTTCGACGACGCCGGCCGGCCGGTCCGCGCCAACAGTTAAGCCGCGTGCCCTAACTGCGTGCCCTAGCCCGCCGCGGGCGTGGCCGTCGGCAGGATGGGCAGGGTGGTGTCATCCACGATGCGCCGGTCCTCGCGGGGGCAGCTGAGCTGGCCCGGCGTCTGGTCCACGAGTTCCGGCTTGGCCAGTTCCTTGAAGTCGCCGGTAATGATGACGTCCACGCTCGGGTCCGTGCGGCCGTCCTGGACATAGTCCGAGCCGGGCAGGTTGCGCTGGACGCTGAAGGCAGCCGACTGGCCGGCGGCGCCGGAGACGACCAGCGCCACGCCGCGGTAGCTCGACGTCGTGTTCCCCACCGCGCCCACGAGGAACTTCCGGGCGACGAGCTGATCGGCCACGCTCCGGGCCAGGCCCGGCCGGCTCGTGGAGTTGTAGACGTTGACGCTGACCTTATCCGGCGGCGTGTAGTCGTAGGTGGCCGCCGGGCACACCGACACTGCCGCCTTGCTCCGCTCCGCCGCGGGCAGCTTGATCTGGCCGTTCATGATGGCGAGGGCCACCACGATCGCCGCCGCGAGCAGGCCGACAAGCATCACCAGGACCACGCCGTGCAGGATCCTGCGCCGCAGCCGGACGGGGTTGTCTGCCGTGTCGTCCTGCTCCACGAACGTGGCCCGCAGCTCGGAGCCACTGATGACGCGGTGCCCATGCAGGACTCGGACGTCTCGCGGCTTCCTAGCCATTTATCACGAGGACTCGCGCGTGGATTGCGGTGCGCTGGTGCAACGCGGTGCGGACTGCCCGGTGCAGGCCGTCTTCAAGGTAGAGGACGCCGCGGTATTCCACGACGTGCGGGAAGAGGTCGCCGAAAAACGTGGAGTCCTCGGCCAACAGGGCTTCAAGGTCCAGCGTGCGCTTCGTGGTCACCAGCTCATCAAGCCGGACCGGACGCGGCGGCAGGGCCGCCCAGTCCTTGGGCGTGGTGTAACCATGGTCGGGGTACGGGCGTCCCTCGCCCACAGCTTTGAATATCACCATGCCAGCCTAGGGAACTTGGACGCCTGAAGGAATCAAGTTCCGCGGGCGGCGTGAGGTTGTGGCCAAACAGTAACCATCTGTCACACGATGCTTCGCCGCCTGTCACTTCCAGCGCGGGCCGCCGATCTTCTGCACTGTTCACACAAACGGTCCGCGCGGCTGACAGAATAGCCGTATGACTTCACCCGAGACTGCCCCTGTTCCGTCGCCGTCTGCCCCTGTGCTGGCGCTGCTGCTCGACGTCGACGGTCCGGTCGCGAGCCCGGTCACCCGCGAAGTGCAGCCCGGCATCATCGCGGATCTGGTGGCCCTGGCCGCCGCCGGCGTGCCGGTCATCTTCAACACCGGCCGGTCGGACGCGTTCATCCGCGAACAAGTCATGGAACCGATGATTGCTGCCGGGATGCCCGCCGGCACCGTCATCCACGCCATCTGCGAAAAGGGCGCCGTCTGGTTCAGCTACACCGCGGAAGGCCCCGGACCGGTCCACGTGGATCATGAACTCGCCATCCCGCAGGCCTTCGGCGACGACGTCCGCCGCCTGGTCGCCGAGGACTACTCCGCCCACATGTTCTACGACGAAACCAAGCGGGCCATGGTCTCCGTGGAGCAGCACATCGCCGTCGCCAACCCTGACTACCGGGCCGAGCAGGAACTCTTCGACGCCGACGCCATGGGCATCATGGCACGGCACGGGCTCGGTGTGGTGCGGCTGGACCACCACGTCCCCGATTCGGATGACCAGATCGATTTCCGCGTCGATCCGACCATCATCTCCACCGATATCGAATCGGTCCGGCTGGGCAAAGACCTGGGCGCGAGCCGGGCAGTGGAGTTCCTGGCCGCACAGGGCATCACGCCGCAGGCCTGGCGCACGGTGGGCGATTCCCGCACGGACTACGCCATGGCCGACTGGCTGCACTACAACGACCACGCCGTGAAGCACGTGGACGTCCGGCCCGCGGACGGCATCCCGGTCAAACCCTACGAGGTTCTCACCGCCGCTGATTTGGGGCTCGGCGAGGACGTCATCCACGACGACGCCGGTGGCGCCTTCCTGCACCACTGGCTGGCCGTCGTCACCGGCTGAGGCCCGTTCCGCCGTCACATTCCGTCGTCATGCACCGCAGGTGCCGGCCGGTTTTCCGCGGCAATTTTGAGGCCCGCGTTATCATGCAAGTAGACACCAACGCACTCAAAGAAGCGGGAGATCAGACATTACCGAAGCAGCGATCCAAGACGAGATTTACTATGGCAGTCAGGCATCCGCGGAAGCCCACGCCGAGATCACGTCGGCGGCCGCCGTCGCCAGATTCCGGACCCGCTCCGATGTTGTCCGCCGCCGCGGCCGCTATGCGCTGATCAACGAGAACCGCACGCCGTACCAGGCCATGGTCGAGGACCTGATGTTCCTGCGTTCCGTCATGGCCGGCGCCGGCATCAGCTACTTGCTGGTCCGCGGCAACAACCACCGCCCGGTCGTCGCCGTCGACTGGAAGGACCGCAAGGAACTCCGCGACGCTCTTGTAGAGGCGTGCCGCGACGAGCCGTTCTATTCCATGAGCGTGGACGCCAAGAAGAAATCCTCTGTGCTGGTGGCCGACGGTGAGCTTTCACCGAACCGCCAGTCCCGGATCTTCCGGCTGTACCGGCCCAGGGTGGAGCCGGAGGGCGGCTTTGAATTCGGGGCTTCCGCCGGCGTCCAGCTGGAGCTCTGGAGCTTCGAGGGCGATCAGCTGATCCTGCCGATCGAGAACTCCCTGACGCGCCGCACCATGCTGGCCCAGGACGCGGTGCGCGGCACGGTGGAACGCTACGGCCACACGTGGCCCACCATCGAGAACATGTTCGCGGACCACGCGAGCGACATCAGCTTCGACATCGACCTCGTGTTCTCATGGGTTGACGGCAGCTCCCCCGAGTACATCGCAGCCCGCCGAGCCCGCATGGCCGGCGTGGTGGTGGGCGAGGGAGATGACCACGAGGCCCGCTTCCGCCAGATCGATGAGCTCAAGTACGCCCTGCGTTCGGTCTACATGTTCGCGCCGTGGATCCGCCGGATTTTCATCGCCACGGACTCCCCCACGCCGTCATGGCTGGCGGACCACCCCAGCGTGACGATCGTCCGCAGCGAAGAGTTTTTCGCCGACACTTCGGTTCTGCCCACGCACAATTCGCAGGCCGTGGAATGCCAGCTGCACCACATCGAGGGACTCTCCGAGCACTTCCTGTATTCGAACGACGACATGTTCTTCGGCCGCGCCGTGGGGCCGGACATGTTCTTCACCCCCGGCGGCATCACGAAGTTCATCGAGGCCGAGACCCGGATCGGGCTGGGGGATAACGACGCCGAACGCAGCGGCTTTGAGAACGCCGCCCGGGTGAACCGCAAGCTGCTGTGGAACCGCTTCGGCCGCATTACCACCCGGCACCTGGAGCACACGGCGGCCCCGCTGCGGCGCAGCGTGGTCGAGCAGATGGAACAGGAGTTCCCGGCCGAGTTTGCCAAGACCGCGGCGAGCACGTTCCGGGCCGCGGACAACATCTCCGTTACCAATTCGTTCTACCACTACTACGCGTTGCTCACGGGCCGGGCCGTGACCCAGACGGCTGCCAGGGTGAGATATGTGGACACCACGGCGCGTGCGGGCCTGAACTACCTGCCCAAGCTCCTGGCCAAGCGGAACATGGACTTCTTCTGCCTCAACGACGGCAGCTTCCCGGAGGTCCCCGCGGAAGAGCGGGCCGAGCTGGTCACGGATTTCCTGGAGAAGTACTACCCCATCAAGGCGCCCTGGGAGAAGTAACGAACCGTGACCAAAGCGGGCGCCGCCTCGTTCAGGCAGTGATGACGCCAGCCAGGGATTGCATCAGTTCAGGGTGGTGAACCTGCGGGGCGCCGGCGTCCGGGCCGGGGCCTCGAGCTTGGCCTGCTCCGGGATGGAAATCCCGGCGGCCGCGAGCCGGCGCTGGACTTCCTCAGGAGAGACAAGCTCGCCGACGGCCGGGGTGTCGCCGAGCAGCGCCACTGAGTGCACGATCGTGTGTTCGTAGACGTGGACCAGGTTGAACGCCTGCCCGCCGTCGCGGCCACGGGTGCCGCCCACCGGAACGTTCAGGTCCTGGGTGTAGCAGGTGGCTGAGGCCACGGACACGGGGATACCCGCGAATGTTGCGGTGGTCGAGTAGTGCAGGTGGCCGCCCAGGATGGCGCGGACATCGGAGTTGCGCAGGACACCGGCAAGCGCCGACTGGCCCCGGAGCTCCACGAGCACGGCAAGATCCAGCACGGACGGCACCGGTGGGTGGTGCAGGGCCAGGATGGTCCCGTCCGGGGCCGGCGTGGCCAGCTCAGCAGCGAGCCAATCCAGCTGGTCGTGGCTCAATTCGCCATGGTGGAAGCCGGGCACGGAGGTGTCCAGGGTGATGATGCGCAGCCCGTTGACGAAGTAGCTGTGGTCCACCGGCGTGTCATTGTCGGCCTGGTCCAGGAGCCCGGCCCGGAAGTTGGCCCGGTTGTCGTGGTTGCCCATCGCCCAGATGACCTTCGCCCCCAAGGCTTTGCAGGCCGGATCCACGATTGCGCGGAGCTTGGCATATGCCTCGGGTTCCCCGAGATCAGCCAGGTCCCCCGTGAAGATCACGGCTTCGGGGCGTGCACCCGAGGCGTGGACCTCCTCGAAAAGCTGCCTGAGCAGGGCTTCGCTGTCCACGACGCCGTGCAAGGGTTGCGGACCCCCCAGCAAGTGGGGGTCGCTCAGGTGAAGTAAGAAATGACGTGGCCGGGGGTGCTCGGCCTCGATGCGCTCCATTGCTGCCTTCTTGGTTGGGTGGAAGCGGTGCCTCCAGTGTCCCTCTCAGTAAGAACTATCCAACCAGACATTAGGCAAACAATGTAAAAACTGGGACAGGCATATTGGAAAATCGCGCGTTAACAGGTGGCGTGCCCTCACATGCTCCTGCAGGCATATGCGGGACGCGGCCGCCCGGCGGCACTCCCAAAACCCCGGTTCAGCGGGGCGGGGCCGGCAGTGCCGCCGGGTTGGGGTTGCGCTAGCTGAGGTAGCCGTTCGGGTTGAGCACGAACTTCGTCGCCGCGCCGGCGTCGAATTCGGCGTACCCCTTCGGCGCGTCCTCCAGGGCAATGGCCTTCGCGTTGACGTTCTTGGCGATGTGTACCTTGTCGTGCAGGATGGCCATCATCAGCTGCCGGTTGTATTTCATGACCGGACACTGTCCCGTGGTGAAGCTGAGCGATTTCGCCCAGCCCGTTCCGAGGCTGAGCGACAGCGAGCCTTTCCGTGCAGCCTCGTCTATGCCGCCCGGGTCGCCGGTGACGTAGAGCCCGGGGATGCCGAGGGCGCCGCCGGCGGCCGTGACTTCCATGAGGGAGTTCAGGACGGTTGCCGGGGCTTCCTGGGCTCCGGCACCGTGGCCCCTGGCCTCGAAGCCTACGGCATCAACGCCGCAGTCGACTTCCGGGACGCCGAGGAGCTGCTCGATTTGCTCCGCCGGGCCGCCCTTGCTCAGGTCGACGGTCTCGCAGCCAAAGCTGCGCGCCTGGGCCAAACGGTCCGCGTTCAGGTCCCCCACAATCACGACGGCGGCACCCAGCAGGTGCGCGCTGGTCGCCGCGGCCAGGCCTACGGGGCCCGCGCCAGCGATGTAGACGGTGGAGCCGGGGCCGACGCCCGCGGTGACCGCGCCATGGAATCCGGTCGGGAAGATGTCCGAGAGCATGGCCAGGTCCATGATTTTTTCAAGGGCCCGGTCCTTGTCGGGGAACTTCAGCAGGTTCCAATCGGCGTACGGCACCAGGACGTAGTTGGCCTGGCCGCCGACCCAGCCGCCCATGTCCACGTAGCCGTAGGCGCTGCCTGGCCGGTCGGGGTTGACGTTCAGGCAGATGCCCGTCTTGCGTTCCTTGCAGTTCCGGCAGCGCCCGCAAGCGATGTTGAACGGGACGGAACAGATGTCCCCCACTTTGATGAATTCAACGTCCGGCCCCACTTCCACCACTTCGCCGGTGATCTCGTGCCCAAGCACCAGGTCAGGGGGGGCTGTGGTGCGTCCCCGGACCATGTGCTGGTCCGAGCCGCAGATGTTGGTGGCAACGGTCTTGATGATGGCGCCGTGGCGCACCTGCCGGCCGACGTTGGCGGGATTGACCCCCGGGCCGTCCTTGAGTTCAAAGGTGGGGTAGTCAATGTCTATCAGTTCGACTTTTCCCGGCCCCTTGTAGGCAACGGCTTTGTTCCCTGTCATCTCATTCCTCCTGCGTTCACGGACCCACACGGGGCCCTGCTGTGATTGACGAAGTGTTTGATGCGCCCTCCGCAGGGACACTTCGGCCGCACTGCCGAAGGGCGGCTGTCAGGGATGACTGCGCCGTGGATGTGCCCGGAATGTTGGAGGGTTCGGCCAGTCTAGGGGGTAAGCATGCTTAGGGATAGAGGCTGCGGAATCGGAAGGCGGGCCGGGGCTGTTTCAGTCCAGGGCGGACTGAACAGCGTCGATGATCTCCGGTGAGTCCGGCTCCACGGTGGGCGCAAAGCGGGCGATGACCTCGCCGTCGCGGTTCACGAGGAACTTCTCAAAGTTCCACTTCACCAGGCCGGGCAGGAGCCCGTTCTTGAACTTGGTGAGCTCGGCGTAGAGCGGGTGCTGGTTCTTTCCCCGGACGCTGGACTTGACTGTCAGCGGGAAGGTCACGCCGAAATTGCGCTGGCAGAACTCGGCGATCTCTGCGTCGCCGCCGGGCTCCTGCCCGGCGAACTGGTTGCAGGGGACGCCGAGGACCTGGAAGCCTTGGCCGCGGAACTTGTTGTGCAGTGCCTCGAGTCCTGCGTATTGGGGCGTAAAACCGCACTCGGACGCCACGTTGACCACCAGAACCACCTCTCCCCTGAAGCGGCCAAAATCGGTCTCGGTCCCGTCGATGAGGGTCAAGGGAATGGAGTGCAGAGCTGTCATGGAGCGCGTCCTTGCGATATCGGTGGTCCGGAGCCGGGGTTCGGAACTGTTCCCCCCATTATCCGGCACCGAGGCGTGCGGGTATGGGTGCGCATCCCGGACCCGACGCTGGGCCGGTAACTGGGTCCCGACCCGGCGTCTAACGGCTGGGCGTCGAAGTGGGCGTCGGTGAGGGCTTCGTTGTCACTGCTTTGGTGGCCGACTGCGTGGTCGTCGTGGGCTTCGGCTCATCGGCTGGCGCGGTGACCGGGGCCGGCTGCACAGTGATTGGGGCCGGCGCCAGGGGCCGGCTCGGCGGCGCGGCGCTGCCCGCAGCCTCTGTCGCGGCCGCGGAGGCCGTCGCGGGCGCGGAGGGCGTCGGATTTATCGACGGCATGACCGGCACCGGAGCTGACGGCTTGGCGGGAATTGTTCCCGTCGGGGTTGGGGTGGGCGTCGGGGCGGCAGGGGCGGTCGTCGCGGCAGTTCCGGTCGGCGTCGGCTTCGCGGAGGCAGTGCCGGTCGGCGACGGCGTCGCGGAGGCAGTGCCGGTCGGCGACGGCGTCGGCTTCGCGGAGGCAGTGCCGGTCGGCGACGGCGTCGGCTTCGCGGAGGCAGTGCCGGTCGGCGTCGGCGTCGGTGTAGCGGAGGCAGTGCCGGTCGGCGTCGGTTTCGAGGTGGCGGAAGGCTTTGCCGACGGTTTGTTGGCGGCGGCTTCGGTGGCTGCTGCTGAGGCACTCGCTGACGGCTTGGCGGCCACCGCGGCGGGCTGTTCCTGAACGCCGCCGGCCACCACGTGGGTCAGATCCTCCCGGACAGGAATCGCCCAGCCAATCCCCGCGTTGGTTGCCTTGCCGGCGTCGGGTGCGTAGCTGGTCATGTCCATCGGGCTGAGCTGATCCATCTGCTTGATGGGGAGCAACGTCCAGTCCCGGGGATTGGTGTGGGAGCCGTTGAGGATCGTTTCGAAATGTAGGTGGCAGCCGGTGGAGGAGCCGGTGGTACCCACCCGGGCAATGACCTCCCCCACCCGCACGGAGTCGCCCTTCTTGACCGCGATCGCCTCCAGGTGGTTGTACGTGGTGATGAGCCCGTTGCCGTGGTCGATTTCCACCCGGTTGCCGCCGCCCCAGGGATGCCACCCTACGGCCCTCACCACGCCGGCGTCGGCGGAGTAGACCCTGGTGCCGCACGATGCCGCGAAGTCCTGGCCCCAATGGAATTCGCCCGCGAATCCCGTCAGGGGGCTGGTGCGCAGCCCGAACGGGGACGACGGCACGAGCGATTCCAGCGGGGCCATGAGGAAACCGGCCGCGGGCCGGCTCAGGACCGCCGAGGCCACATTGAGCTCGCCACGCACTCCTTCCCTGGTGACCGTGTCCACCGTGCTCCGGCTGAAGGCCAGGAGCGCCAGGGCGTCGGCAGTGACTGTGCCGGGAGTCCCCGCAGCACCGGTAGCGGCGGAGTGGGCCTGCGGGTCCAGGGTTTCGCGCCCCACCGCGCCGGCGGGCGGCATGGCGGCGGTCGGGATGGCGGCGGGCGCCCCGTAGGACGCGAAGGCGCTCAGCCCCTGAAAGCCACCGAATGCCAGAACGGCCAGGGACAGGCACAGGCCTCCGGATACGCAGCGCACGGCAATGGTCCGCGCCCTGGCTGACTGCTCACTCGATGAGTTTCCCCAGTGTTTTCCCACGATGTGACTCCCGCACTATGTCCGCCAGACCCCAATCGTCACGGACTCACCCCCCTATGTGACCACAGACGGCCGGGTCTGTGAACCGTCAGCACGCACCTTTTGCGGTACCAATCAGAGAACCACGGATATCCCCAGTAGCTGGCCGGTGGCGGCCCAGTAGTCCTCCGCGGAATTGCAGGTGCCGGGCGCCGGGGAGAAGGTAGCAAAGGAGCGGGCGCAAGGACCGGCGGGGACGGGACCCAGGCATCCACGGAATCGTGGCGGCGGCGTTGACCCAGTTGTTGAAGCTAGAGGGCGGGACTTCGTCGGGGATCAGCTGCTGCATCGGCTGCCGCCTGACCTGGGCCCGACGGGCCCAGGTCAGGCGGCACCGCCCTCCCGTCGGCGCCCGACGCAGCACTGCGATGGCTGGTGTCAAGGCGCCGGAGCACCATTGACCGGCAGCGCAACAACGGTGACCATCTTCGAACTCGTGCCCTCGACGCCGGCATTATCAGTGACCGTCAAACGGACCGTGTATGTCCCCGCCTTCCCGTAACTGTGCCGCACCGTCGGCCCGGTTCCCGCAAGCGAGTCATCACCAAAGTCCCAGGCATAGGAAACCACCGACCCATCATCCGAGGAACCGGACCCATCAAAAACAACATCGAGACCCGAGACCGTCTCAGCAATCAAAGACACCGGAGCAGCATTGACCGGCAGCGCAACAACGGTGACCATCTTCGAACTCGTGCCCTCGACGCCGGCATTATCGGTAACCGTCAAACGGACCGTGTATGTCCCCGCCTTCCCGTAACTGTGCCGCACCGTCGGCCCGGTTCCCGCAAGCGAGTCATCACCAAAGTCCCAGGCATAGGAAACCACCGACCCATCATCCGAGGAACCGGACCCATCAAAAACAACATCGAGACCCGAGACCGTCTCAGCAATCAAAGACACCGGAGCACGATTGGGGTCTCCCTGCGGTCTACCCGGGTCCTGCCTCTTGTCAGGCAACGCATAAACCGGCGGCTCCGGCGGGGGTGGAACATCCTCCTCGGAGGTGCCTCCCGTAACGGCGTGCGAGTTGTCCTCGGACACGGGGATGGCCCAGCTCGTAGCACTCCTGGGGCCGTTCGCGCCGGCGGCGTAGCTGATCATCTCGATGTTCCCGAGTTTGTCGATCTGCTTAGTTGGCAAGAGTGTCCATTTGAGCGGATTGGCGTGGTGACCATCCTTTATAGTCTCGAAATGGAGGTGGCAGCCGGTGGACGAGCCCGTGGTGCCCACCTTTGCGATAACTTCGCCTACCTCGACGGATTCACCCTTTTTTGCGGCGATTTCCTGCAGGTGGTTGTAGGTGGTGATCAGCCCGTTTTGGTGGTCAACTTCTACTCGGTTGCCACCGCCCCACGGGTGCCACCCCACCGCCCGTACCGTGCCGCCGTCGGCCGCGTAAACCCTGGTGCCGCACGGCGCGGAATAGTCCTGGCCCCAGTGAAACTCGCCCGCCTTACCAGTGAGTGGACTGATTCGGAACCCGAAGTGCGACGTTGGAGTCAGCGTCTCAAGGGGAGCCATCAGGGTCCCGGCAGGCGGACGCCGCAATCCAGCCGATGCAAGATTCAGCTCGTGTTTGCCGTCCTTGGAAGCCGTCCTAACGCTTGAACGGCTATAGGGTACGAGGGCATGCACATCGGAAGGAAACACTCCCGTTGCGGAAATGGCAGTTCCGGTCGTCCTTTGTGTGGAGCCGCGGTCGGGAGGAGCGGAGGGTGGGCCGTTGACTCCAAGCGCAATCATCGTCAGCGCCGATGCCGCACAAATGCCCAGTATCCGCGCAAACTTTTTCCAAGGTCCACTAGCCTTTTCGGGTCCGCTTCCCGAGCGATTTCCCACGATGCGACTCCCGCAGTATGCCCGCCAGACCCCAATCTCGACGGGTTACGCTCCCATGGGAACACGGGTGAATGCATACGCGAGCTCCGATCGGCACGCTTTTAGGGCACTTCGGGCAGTCGTTTCGGGCACTCCGGGCCACCGTTCGACCAAGGATTCTACATACGCGAGAATTAACCATGCGCAATGTCCTCAGGGAATGGCAGGCCGAACTCAAACAAACGTTCACCGGGACGCGCGATTCCGTGCCCGAGTGGGTGCCGCACCTGGCCGAGGGCGACGACGCCGGCTATCATTTGCCCGGCTCGGCAGTCTGGGCCGTGCACGGGGACATGCCAACCATCGTGGCGGGAATCCGGGCGCTTCTGATGCAGGCGCTCCACCCCGGTGCGTTGGCCGGAGTCCACGATCACTCCCGTTTCCGCGAAGACCCCCTGGGCCGGCTGGCGGGCACTATCCGCTGGATCTTCACCGTTTCCTATGGCTCCACGGAAACGGCCAAGGCGGCGTCGGACTGGGTGCTTCGGCTTCACCGGACTGTGCGGGGAGAATTCGTGGACGGCCACGGCATCCGGCGCAGTTATGCGGCCAACGATCCCGAACTGCTCCGCTGGGTTCACATCGCCTTCACCGACGCGTTCCTCTCCGCCCACAAACTGTGGGGTCGGCCGATTCCTGGCGGACCTGATGCCTATGTCCGTGAGTGGGCCCAAGCCGGGCGGCTGATGGGCGTAGAGGCCCCTCCGCTGAGCGAAGCGGAAATGCGGCAGCAGCTGAACCGCTGGTACGACGACGGCGAGCTCCGCTGCGACGAACGGGTCACCGAGACGGTGGCATTCATTCGCGACCCGCCGCTCCACCCCGCGCTCAGGCCTGGCTACCGGGTGCTGTTCGCGGCCGCCGTGACAAGCCTCGAACCCAGGTACCGCGAGCTCCTGGGCCTGCGGACCGCGCGGCTGGGCCCGATTCCGCTGCCGGTAACCCTGGCCACCAGGGCCACCCTCGCGGTGGTGCATCTTGCCCTCGGCCGGGTGGGGCCGAGCGAGCAGGCTGCCCGGGCCCGCCTGCGCCGGCTGGGCTACAGGGCTTGAGACTGGGCCAGCGGCGGGGTGGGGTGCCGGGCATGTGGGGCCGCTGGGCCGGGGCGGCCGGTGGGGCTGCAG